>NZ_DATGKU010000154.1:0-75251 GCF_035294505.1 Chthonomonas sp.
CTTGGACTATCCGGACACACTCCTCGTGGCCGCGTGTCACCGGCTCTTCGGAGCTGGTGGGGATTGAAACGTAGCTATCGTAGGGCTTAGCGTGCTGATGGCACGTGTCACCGGCTCTTCGGAGCTGGTGGGGATTGAAACCACTTTCAGTTTTTTCATTTGTTTCCTCCTATTTCGTGTCACCGGCTCTTCGGAGCTGGTGGGGATTGAAACCTGACCGTTGCCTCCTCTGAGCACTGCCGTCCTGGTGTCACCGGCTCTTCGGAGCTGGTGGGGATTGAAACTCTCACTATGGGAGATGACCAACCACAGGCTGAGCGTGTCACCGGCTCTTCGGAGCTGGTGGGGATTGAAACTTCTACTTTTACCTCTAGCATGGACGCCAACTCTAGTGTCACCGGCTCTTCGGAGCTGGTGGGGATTGAAACACGAGCATAGAGACGATAAAAATTGTTCCCTGTTCGTGTCACCGGCTCTTCGGAGCTGGTGGGGATTGAAACCGAAGAGTCCATCGAGATACTGTGCGGCCGTATCTACGTGTCACCGGCTCTTCGGAGCTAGTGGGGATTGAAACCGGTTTTCGGTGCGATATGCCGGTGTTGAACGGCTTTGGTGTCACCGGCTCTTCGGAGCTGGTGGGGATTGAAACTTCTAATAAAAATCTTGGGGCACGTTTCGGGATCAAGTGTCACCGGCTCTTCGGAGCTGGTGGGGATTGAAACGCCAGACAAACGAACAAGACCGACCGCAAAGACGCGTGTCACCGGCTCTTCGGAGCTGGTGGGGATTGAAACAACGGTATAAGGGCTTTGCTGTCCGAAGATGCTGACGTGTCACCGGCTCTTCGGAGCTGGTGGGGATTGAAACATGATCTGTTCGTTGTCCCAGTCGTACCGCTCGATGTGTCACCGGCTCTTCGGAGCTGGTGGGGATTGAAACACAGGGGACTCTGATGTCCTCGCTCTACAGAGGGGGAGGGGAACCTGGCGGTGAACACCTCGCCTTCGGCTCGAAATGACAGTTGTATCATCGGCTCGAAATGACAGTTGTCTATCTCACTTCGGCTCAAAGTGACCGTCGCCTTCGATCCGAAGGCGACACTCGTATCACCGGCTCTTCAAGGCTCCCCACCCTCACTTCCCTCAAGGCCGATACAGGGAGCCCCAGAAAATCGCAAGATTTTCTGGGGTAGGGCGCCCTTCCCCTCAAGGCCGACGTCCTTCCCCTCAAGGCACACGCCATCGCCCTCAAGGCCGACGCCCTTCCCCTCAGTGAGGATCG
This sequence comes from Chthonomonas sp., assembly GCF_035294505.1. Lineage (NCBI taxonomy): Bacteria > Bacillati > Armatimonadota > Chthonomonadia > Chthonomonadales > Chthonomonadaceae > Chthonomonas > Chthonomonas sp. The sequence goes on from NZ_DATGKU010000154.1 coordinate 1,282, forward strand.
AAACCCCCTGATAGGGGCAGGTTTGCAATCTGCCCCTACGTTGTGGCACCGACATCTCAAGGCCCCTACCCCCACTCCCCCTCAAGGCCAACGCTGGGGCAGGGCGCTCCTCCCCCTCCGTGAGAATTGAACGAGAAAAAGAATGAAGATGTGAACAACAACCACCTCGTAAGTGAAAATGGGCTATAATATCCCCAGCAAATAAAAGGGCGTAACTGCCTAAAACCCAACCCCAAATGCCACGAGAATGAAAGGATAGAAGCTATGGAGCTTGTACCTATCCAGCCCGAACGAATAGGCCAAACCGACTACGCTGCCGAGCTTTATGAACACCTCGAAAAAGGGAACATCCTTCTCCTCCGTCAAACCCCATTCGCCCCAACAGAGGACGATGCTGCCTTTCTCCGTGGTCAACATCAGGCCGAAACAAAAATCCATAAAAATATCGCCTACAAAACACCCCTCGATAAATTGACCGGTGCTCAAAACGAAACCCCAGAAGATGCCGAACGCCTTAAACGGATTATGAAAGCCTATGCGCATGGAGCCCTTCAGTTCCTCGCCAACCTCCTGCCCGCCTACGCCAAAGCCTGGAAGGTGGACTACGCAAGCTTTCGACCCTTCGAGGAACAAGGCCGAGACCTGCCCCTGAGCCGTAGAAATGACCTGATGCATGTGGATGCTTTCCCTACACGCCCCACCCATGGGGGGCGTATTCTGCGACTCTTTACCAACATTAGCCCCGACCGCGACCGCGTTTGGGTAACCGCAGGCCCCTTTGATCAGCTCGCACAACGCTATGCCAAAGAGGCCGGACTGGGTAAAGTAACCGGCCTAACGGCAACGCTTCAACGAACCGGAGCCTACGTCACGCGCCTGGTGGGCGTTCGCGCCGATGTCCCTTCCCCCTACGATCAGTTTATGATGGGATTCCATCACTTCCTTAAAGCCAACGAGAACTTTCAAAAAAATGAGCGCCTCTTTACCTTCCACTTTCCACCAGGCTCCAGCTGGATATGCTTCACCGACCAAATCGCCCATGCCGTAACCTCCGGCCAGTATGCCCTGGAACAGACCTGCATCGTGCCGCGTAGCGCCATGCAGCACCCAGAATGGGCACCGGTGGCCGTGCTGGAACGACTTGCCGGTAAAACGCTGGCGCCCTCCGCATAAACGCTCCCTTGCCAGCTTGAGAAAACAGAGGCGGACGACAGAAAACCGGCTTGCCCCGACGGTAAACTTGCCCTCCAATCGCCCACTCCATACCGAGAAGGGCGACCCGCTGGGCCGCCCTAGTCTCAAAGAAAGCGCTGCTGACTGTTGGCTATCGCCCTTTTGCAAAGAGGCTTCACCCTAACTGAGCGCGGAGAGAACCTCCGCAGCATGGCCTTCGGGTTTGACCTTATGAAAAACCTTTACAAGGCGACCGTCTGGGCCAATAACAAACGTTTGTCGCTCAACCCCCATGTAGCTGCGGCCATAGCGCTTTTTCTCAACCCATACCCCATATAGCTCGGCCACCTTGTGTTCGGTGTCGGCAAGGAGGCGCATGGGCAACCCGTACTTTTCGGCGAATTTGGCCTGCGCCCTCGGCGGATCGGTGCTGATGCCTAAAAGTTCCACGCCGCGCTCTCGAAATCGCTCGGCCATGTCGCGAAACCCACAGGCCTCCGCCGTGCAGCCAGGCGTGTCGGCCCGCGGATAGAAAAACAGCACCACCGTTCTGCCGCGCAGATGCGAAAGCGTTGTCGGGTTGCCCTCCTGATCGGGCAACGTAAAGTCGGGGGCGAGATCGCCTTCCTTCAGCATAAAACCTCCTCTTTACGAAAAAAGCTAGGCAGAAAACACAACCCTCCGTAGAGCATGGAAGCGAACCAACCTCCATGCTAGGGAGAATCGTTGTCCTCCGGCGCATAAAGATTTTCCCCTCGATGAAGCCGCAAGGCCACCTGGTAGGTCTGCAGATTGGCCCGAGAAGTAGGACAGTGAGCGGCCAAATAGCGGGCTATCGCCACAAGCAAAACACGACCTTCGGGTGTATTGCCGTAGTCGCGATATTGGCGAAAGCCGGCCTCGACCATCTGATAGGTATGGAACTCGGCATCCTCTCGCAACAGCGCATGCCCCAAAGTGGCCAGCAGCTCCGATTCCGAACCGCCGTGAGCCAGCCAGGTCATTACCTGCTGAGCCACCGCCTCCACCTGGTTTTGGCTGTTAAGTTTGTCGAGCAGGGCGGTTAAAGGCTCTTGAATGGTGTTAAGCGGGCGCGGTAGAGGGGCGGGTGGGGTGTTAAGGAACCTGGCGAGATAGACGCTGAGAGCACCGTCGAAAACGCCGCGTAGAAGCTCTAAAGAGGGGGCGCGACGCATGGCCTGGTGAACCGCGTTGGCATAGGTAAACGAGTGCAGAACTGTTATCCAGTCGCCGAATTCGTTGGAGGTTCGGAAATAGGCGATGCGATGGGCTGCGGCCAAAGCAACGGCACCGGCAAGTTGCTCGAAGGTGGCCCCCTGAAGCAGGGCGGCTTGCAGGTTTTCCACAATGGCAACAGGGTCTTCGCCCAGCAGCAGCTCTAGAAAGGCTGGGGTACACCGCCATGGGGCGGGGCGAGCCTTCTGTAGAGTCTTCGGTAGCTCCGAGAAGGCGGCAGTTAGCAGATTGGCCAGGTCTATGGGATGGCGCCAACTGGCCGACTCTTCGCTTCGCTGCCCGTTGGCCAGGACAGGCACCACGCTGAGAAGAATTTGCGGCGTAAAGCGGGCATCTACCTGCTGCAACAGCTCGAAAGCCTTGTTGGCGAAATCGAGCGCGTGGCCACCGCTAAGGTAGAGGTGGTCGGTCGCTGCGGCAAAGATCATGTCGGCAAGGTGCGAAAGCGGGTGGCCTGCCATAATAGCCGTGTGAAGAACACGCATGGCGCCGATGCTGTCGCGTACCTCGATAAACTCGCGAAACCAGGCCTTAAGCCGCTCCGGCTCGACATGCGCTTGCGGCAAGGGATCGGGAAGAAAAAGAGGGGGCTGGTTCGCCACCATGGGGGCAACATGGCCAAGACCGTGGTAGAGCGCCAAAGGCCGATCGCTTGCCTCTAAGGCCGGCAGAATATTGGCCATGGCCGTGAAAATGGTAAGGCCGGCGTTCCAGCCGTCGCGGGCATGGCGTGTGCCCAGATCGGCACCTACCTCCAGCGCCTGCCGGTGCCCAAGCTCCCCAAAACCCTCCAGCCCAAGCACCGCTTTGGCAATGACCAACCTTAGGTTGTGCTTTAAGCCGTGTTCTAGGCGCTTGCGGTGCTTGCCTAAGTCGGTTTCGCGGGCAGGGCGCATGTCCACCCAAACTTTGCCATCGCTTATTCGCGTGGGGAAAACGGTTACGTCGTCAGCCCAAAGGTCGAAAGTGCCCCCTGTCGCGAGGTCAAAGCGGGCATGATGCCAATGGCAGGTGAGGATGCCACAACGAAGGCTGCCTTGATGCAGCGGAAAACCCATGTGCGGGCAGCGGTTATCCACCGCATAAACCTGGTTGTCATGCCAAAAGAGGGCCACCGTTCGCCCCTCGATTTCGGCGGTAAGGCAGCCTTGGGCTTTCAGTTGCTCCAGATCGGCTACGGGTACAAACGATTCAGAAATGGAGGTTGCCATGGTCTTGTTCTCCTGTATAAACACAACCGCTGGTGCAAGTCTCTTGCACCACAATGCGACTTAGCCCTGGCAGACGAGGTTTAAGCCTTTGCCAAATCCATCGGGCGAGGTTCTCGCTCGTCGGGTTTTCTAGCCCCTCTATCTCGTTGAGGTAACGATGGTCAAGCATCTCTTGAAGCGGGCGAAAGGCCGCGGCGATGTCGGCAAAATCCATAACCCAACCCACATGGGGGTCAACAGAGCCACTAACGTAGATGGTGATACGAAAAGAGTGTCCGTGCAGACGCGCGCATTTATGGCCCTCCGGCACATGCGGAAGGCGATGCGCCGCCTCGATCTGAAACTCCTTGAACAGCTCCAATTCGTATCGCCTCCTTCCACAACCGCCTAGGGCGGTGCGCCAGCGCCCGTTAGGCTAGGCGTCTATCTCGCCGTCCTGAAGGCCTAGCGGCAGCGCCTTTGGCCGGTCTACCGCGGTTTCTGGAAAGTAGTGCTTGTTTTGCTCGGACGATTCTAAAATGCCCAGCATCACATCGAGCACATGGAAGGCAAGGTCTCCTGAGGCGCGGTGGGCGCGGCCCGAGCGGATGGCGGCGGCCATATCGGCCACTCCCAGGCCTCGCGCGTTGCCGGTATATCCGTAAACGAGGGACACTTCACGCCATTCGGGTTCATCGTGGCGCTTTACCAACACGCGCCCGCCAAAGCCGTTGGGGTCGGGCACAAGCAGAGAGCCTTCGGTGCCGTAGACCTCAATGTTGGGCATGTGGTGTGCCCACACATCGAAGCTGGTAACCAGGGTGGCGATGGCCCCCGTGTGGAAATCGAGTGTGGAAGCGATGTGGGTAGGCGTGCCGACCACGATTTTGGTGCCGTACTTCTTTTGGCTTGTAATGGTGCGCTCAGGGAACGTGATGCACGCCGCCCCCGCCACGCGTCGTATCCCGCCGATCATATTCACGAGAGCGGTAAGGTAGTAAGGCCCCATATCCAACAGGGGGCCGCCGCCCTCTTTGTCGTAATAGAACTCCGGATCGGGATGCCACGACTCGTGGCCGTGACACAGCATAAAGGCGGATGCCGCAACAGGCTCGCCGATGACGCCATCGTCAATAAGTTTGCGGCAAGTTTGGTGCCCCCCACCCAGAAAGGTGTCGGGTGCACAACCGATGCGCAGTCCCTTCTGTTTGGCGAGGGACACCATACGACGGCCTTGCTCGCGAGAGACGGCTAAGGGCTTTTCGCCGTACACATGTTTGCCGGCCTCCAACGCTGCCAAGGCCACCTCGGCGTGCGCTTTGGGAATGGTAAGGTTAACAACGATCTCAACATCTGGGTCGCTCAGCAGTTGGTCTACCGAAAGCGCTTTGGGCACACCATGCTTTTCCGCCTTTTCTTTAGCACGCTCCATGAGAAGATCGGCGCAGGCCACAATTTCGAGGTTGCGGAAACGTTTTCCCGCTTCGAAATAGATGTCGCTGATGTTGCCGCAGCCGATGATGCCGATGCGTGTGGGCGTTGTGTCTGTCGTCATATGCGCTCTGAAGTCCATCCTTCCTCAACAAGTTGCTCTATTTAGGATACCTCTTCTCTCCCCATGCTAGGTGCGGTGGGGCGTGTTGCAGAGCCGGGCGAACCGAGAGGATGGCAGGAGGGAGCGCGGTAGATAACGAATCTTCCCTTATTAAAGGAGGCCAACATGCCATTAGCAGCGTTTCCGAAATGTTTTCTCAAGGCCCTTTGCATTGACCGCACCATGACCCCCGAAGCGTGGATTGACCTGGCAGCGGCCCATTTGGAGATAGACGGGTTGGAGCTTTATTGGCGATTTCTGCCTCACGATTCGCCAAGGCACCTGGAGGCATTGCGCCGACAAGCCGAAAGACATGGGCTTCGGATCGCCATGTTGTGCTACTCGCCCGACTTTACCCAACCGGAGCGCGAGGCGTGGAGGGCCGAGATCGAGAGGGCCAGATGGGCTGTGGAGGTGGCAGCGATTCTTGGGGCGGAGACCTGCCGTGTGCTCAGCGGACAGGCGCGCCCCGACCTCGATGTGCCGATGGGCTTGCGCCTTGCGGCGCAGGCCATAGAAGAGCTTTTTCCCACAGCGGAGCGTTTTCAGGTGAAGCTGGCCTTGGAAAACCACTACAAAGATGGGTTCTGGCAGTACCCCGAACTAGCCTGGCAACAGGAGCGCTTTTTGGAACTGCTGTCGCTTATTCCCTCTTCGCCGTGGTTTGGTGTGAACTACGATCCCTCCAATGCCCTTTTAGCAGGCGACGATCCCATAGCCCTCCTCGAACAGGTAAAACATCGGGTCATCAGCATGCACGCCAGCGATCGCTATCTGGAAGGAGGTTCTCTGACGGAGTTGCGTCGTCTGGCCTACTCGCCTCAACAGGGCTATGCGCCCTTCCTGCGTCATGGTGTGATAGGGCAGGGCATGAACGACTACGATAAGATTTTCGCGTTGCTCGCTTCGGTGGGCTTTCAAGGGTGGGTTAGCATCGAAGATGGGGAGGATGCCGAGCAGGGCATGGCGCACTTAAAGCAGTCGGCCCAGTTCCTGCGTGAGAAAATGGCCAAGTATCATCTCCCATGAAGACGGATTTCCCGAAACCGAAAAAGGCCGCTTTTGGTCTACAATGTTAGGAAGGCTGCACGCTCTGCAGAGAGGAGAAGAAGGATGATAAGTGTTCTCATTGTGCTTATTGTGTTTAGCGTGCCGTTATCGGCTATCTGGACGGAGCACCTGCGGAAGGTTAAAAAAATAGAGTTAGAGACGCGCGAGCGGATGAAAAGTGAGGTGCTCGCCGAGATCGCCTCTCTGCGTCAGGAGTTGCAAGCGCTACGCGACACGACCACGCAGTGCGATCTCAGCTTCGACACCGCGCTGCAGAATCTGGAGCGTCGTGTGCAAGCGCTTGAGTCGCAACGTGTAGCCGCTCCTCTTCAGGAAGAGGGAAAACCTCAGTATCAACGGATCCTCTAGCCATGCACCTGCTCAGCCCTTGGAGCCTGCTTTGGCTGCCTCCCATTTGGGGCGCCATTATTCTGCTCTACATTTTGAAACTGCGTCGGAAGGATGTAGAGGTCTCCTCGCTCTACCTTTGGCAGCAGGTCATTCGCGATGTGCAGGCCAACGCGCCGTTTCAAAAGCTTCGCTACAACCCGTTGTTGTTGGTGCAGCTGCTCATCGCTCTGCTGCTGGTTTTGGCGCTCTCCCAACCCGTGCTTCGATTGCTTGCACGTGGAGGGCGCACGCTTGTTTTGGTGGTAGATACCGGGGTAACGATGCGGGCAACCGATGGCTCTCCCACCCGTCTTGACGAGGCCAAACGGGTGGCCTATCGCCTTGTAGGCCAGATGCATCCGGGAGATAGGATGATCCTCATCGCTGCCGGTAGCTCCCCGCAAGCCCTTACCGGTTTTACCGATAATCGCACCGAGTTGCGGCGGGCCATCGGCAACCTGCAGGCAACGGAGGCGCCCGCCGACATGCATACGGCGCTGCAACTGGCTTCGGAGCTGGCGCAGACAACAGGGAATGGCGGGCTGATAGAGCTGGTGACCGATGGCTGTTTTTCGCGCATGGATACGGCCTCGCTCAACCTAAGCAACAACGTTGGCTTGCGTGCCTACACCGTGGGCAAAAGCGACGATAATGTGGGCATCGTCGCTTTTGACTATCGTAGGCTTGTGGGCTATCAGCATGGGCTAGAGGTGCTGGCGTCTACTCAGAACTTCGCCTCTCAACCACGCAAGTTCATCGAGGAGCTTTACGCGGGCAAACAGTTGCTAGATGCACGTGAAGTTTCACTTGCTCCGGGGGCTATGCATACCGAAACCTATGCCATGCCGGAGCCGGCGGGGCCGCTTTCGCTGACGTTTCGTTTGGATGTAAAGGACGACCTTAGCACCGACAATACGGCCTACCTGGTGCTGGCACCCAAACGCCTATTTCGAGTTTTGTTGACGGGGCCGGAGAACCTCTTTTTAGAGAACGCTTTGGAGGTAGACCCCGATCTTCAGGTGGATGTTGCGCCAAACTATCCGGGCGATGTCACGGCACGCAAATACGATGTGGTTATTTTTTATAACACGGCGCCAAAAACGCTTCCGCCGGGGCACTACCTGTTCATTCACTGCTCCGGCGACCGCAGTCCGGCACAACTTACCGGCGCCACGGCGAGCATGGAGACGGTGGATTGGCAACATACCGACCCCGTGATGCGCTATGTGGATTTAACCAATCAGCGCTTCGACGATGTGCTGTTGTCTACACCAAAACCGTGGGCACGCGAAGTGGTAACCGGCGATTCGGGGCCGTTGATCGTGGCCGGAGAGGATGGCCCCACCCGCTCGCTCTTCTTTGCGTTTGACCCCGATCAGTCTCGGCTTCCTTTGTCGGTGGCGTTTCCCATTTTGGTTTCGGAAAGCGTTCGCTGGCTGGCGACGGGTGAGGAGACGGAAGGTTTGCCTTCGCGCGCCGGGCAGCCGGTAACGTTGGCGGCGGCCCCAGGGGTTTCGGCGGTTTCGGTGCGTTTGCCCAACGGCTCCGTAAAAAAAGTGCCCCTTGGCCCGGATGGCCGAGCGCTCTTTAACGACACCGACCAGTGCGGGTTCTATTCGGTGATAGGGGGGTATCCGGTAGGCACCGGAGGGCGTAGCGGAAACGATAGGGGGTTGTTTGCTATTAGCTTGAACAACGCCGACGCCTCCAACATTGCGCCGGTGAAAAGGCTGCCGTTTGAGTCGCCAAACCCGCAGGCCGAGCGCGGTAGACCGGTTGTGGTTTTCCACCCCTTCTTGCCCTGGCTGGCGCTGTTGGCTCTGATCGCACTAGGGTTCGAGTGGTATCTGTTCCACCGCCGTCCGTTTTTTGTGCGAGGATAGCGTGCGGTAAGACTAATCGCGCGGCCAACACGCCGGCAGGTTACACCTTGGGACGGTTTTCGGCCTTGCGGGTGAGGAAGCGAATGGGGGTGCCCTCTAGGGGATAGACGGCGCGCAGCTGGTTCTCCAGATAGTTACGATAGGAGAAGTGAAACATCTCCGGTTCGTTGCAGAAAAGCACGATGGTGGGAGGCCGCACGCCTACCATGGTGGCATAGTAGACTTTGAATGCACGCCCTTTATCGAGCAGAGGATGTTTCGATGTGGCCTCGTGAATGAGGCGATTCAGCTCTCCGGTAGCTATGCGATGGGCATGGTTTTGGGCCGCCTCGATGGCGGTTTCGATGGCATCGGTCACTCCGAATCGCTCTTTTGCCGAAACGAACACGAGAGGGGCATAGTCCAAAAAAGAGCACTCACGACGGAACTGCTCGGTAAATTTGAGAATACGGCTGCGTGAGGCCGAAGAGAGTTTCCCTTTTGAGCGTAGAATTTGAGGGTCTATGAGGTCCCATTTGTTGACGACAATAACGCAAGCTCGCCCGGCCTCTTGAGCAAGGTGGGCTACCCGTTTGTCGCCGTCGGTAATGCCGGCCTCGGCGTCGAGCACCACCAAAGCCACATCGCTGCGTTCCATGGCGGTTCTGGCGCGAAGCACCATATAGTACTCCACGGTGCCCTGCACTTTTCCGCTGCGCCGAATGCCGGCGGTATCTATAAGGGTAAGCGGTTGCTCGCTCCAAGTGAAATAGGTGTCGAGCGCGTCGCGTGTGGTGCCGGGCAGGGGGCTTACGATGGCCCGCTCTTCACCGAGAATGGCGTTCAGCAGCGAGGACTTGCCCACATTGGGGCGCCCGACGATAGCGAGGCGAATTCGCTCCTCCTCTGCCTCGTCGCTGGGAGCGAGCGCACTCTCTTGTTGTAAAAGCTCGACAACGCGATCAAGCAGATCGGCCACCCCATGCCCGTGAATGGCGGAGACGGTATGCACGTCGGGAAAACCTAAGGTGTAGAATTCGGCGGCGTGTTGTTCTAGCCGAAGGTTGTCTGTTTTATTCACCACGAGAAGAACGGGGCGGAGAGAGGCCCGGAGCACGTCGGCGATCTCCTGGTCGGTAGGGGTAAGGCCGCTGGCGGCATCTACCACAAAAAGGATGAGGGCCGCCTCCTCCATGGCGATCTGCGCTTGAGCGCGAACCTGCACGGTGAGAGGGTCTTGATCGCTAAAGAGAATTCCGCCGGTATCAATGACGGTGAAGTGGTGCCCACGCCACTGGGCCGGTTGGTATAGCCGATCGCGGGTAATGCCCGGTGTGTCCTCCACAATGGCAACACGACGCCCCACAAGCCGATTAAAGAGGGCCGATTTGCCCACATTAGGGCGACCAACGATAGCAACAAGAGGACGGTTGGGCTTGATCTGATTCATGGCTCATTCTACGCGAAAAGTTACACATCAATTTGATCGGGCAAGGATGGATGGAGAGTCGTACGATAAACCGCTCAAATAGACGAAGTCGCAACCTATTTGTAAATCTACCCGTAGATCGGCGATTCTGTCAAGGAGGGAGTTGGTGGAAACCGTTCTTATCGGCAAACGTCTTTAATAGAAGGAGGATTTGCCGGTTTCTGGCAAGAACTCTTCTGTGTCTTGAGAATAGAGCAGGCTATTTAGCCGTATACTTTCCTATCGAGGCACTGTTTTCATCTAAGGGGAGGAGATAGGGCATTATGGCTCGATGGAGCGAACGCGGAGGTCAGAATGGGAGAAAGCTGGGGTCGTTCCAGCCTTCTGAAATGATCGCCGCCGTGGCGGCGCTCGCGCTTATTATGGGGCTGGTAGGAGCTGGCGCCTATATGTTTTCTCATGCCCGTTCGAGCAAGAGCGTGGACTTACTGGTAGGGGCCGATGTGACGGGCAGCGTGCACATGCATTCGCGCAAACAGATGTTCGGTGTGCTGGATGAAACGGTGGCCGAGGTGCTGCCGCAGGGATCGCATGTGGAGATATGGTCGTTTGATGTGAATGCGCATAAGTTTGCCGATCTTGTGCCGGTGCGGCCGGAAGACCTCTGGCCGACGGAGGACGAGGTGATGGCGTTGCACCCAACGAGTTGGGGCACGTTTCCGGCGGTAGCGTTTAAGGAGATGGAGCGCGAGGCGAGCGCCGATCAGGCGCAGGGTGAGCCAACCGCCATTTTAATGCTGACCGATGGTGAGGACGAAAACCCCAGCACGACCGTTGAGGAGGCCAAAAAGCTGGCTCAGATAGGCTCTTTGAAGGCGGTATGGTTTTGTGGGGTAACTTCGCGCAACGGCTTTCGCTCTGAACTTGAAAGAAGGTTGGTACCGATCTTTGGCAATAGATTGATCGTGACCGGGCGCCAGGATGCTGCGGAGGGCTTACAGCGCTTGCGTCAACTGATAGCGTCCCCCAATGGGGAGAAATAGTGAGGGAAAGCGATGGACGATCCGGATGTGGTTTCGGGGCTAGAAAGAGAGGGACGTGCGGTTGTAAATGGGCGTGTTGAAGAGCCTTCCTCTGTTGCGGCAAAGGGAGAATCGAAGGCGGCGAAGCGTGCTCTCTTTTGGCCTAGCGGTTTTGCCGGTGACATGGTTTGGCACGTGCCGCCTATCGGTCTCTCGGCAGAGGAGAGAGCGCGCCAAGAGGCCTTGCTGAACCAGCTTGAGGGGCACTTCCGCGATTTTCCCCGCAGGTTTTGGCTGCTGCGTTGGAACTATTGGACTCGCGCTGTGGCGGCCACCGAGGAGCAGCTTGCGGTAGAGGACGAGGTGCAGGAGCTGCTGGAGCAGCTGAAGGCTGAAAACACCAAGGAGCAAGAGCGGCTGGAGAGGCAGATCGAGCTGCTGCGTGAACAGGAAACAGAGCTAAAAATGGAGCTTCTCCAAGAGCGACGCCGTTTTGCCGAGAGCGTGGGGCAGGCCGGCCTGCGTCTGCCGGACGGGTTGCTGAAGCGGGAGGTGGCCTCGCGGGACGGGGAGCAGCGCCCTAGCGCGGCCGTTGAACCGCGCAAGGTGATCGAAGCCCTTGAAGAGATACCCGACCTCGACGAGATAGCGGGCGAGCACGGTGTGAGGCCGGAAGAGCAGAAGGGCTTTTTTGCCCTTCTGCTCAACCTGTTTATGCAGATATTGGCGCCGTTGGTGGCCGGCCTTCTGTTGGCCCTCTGTTTGGGGACGTTGGTGGGGTTGCTGGACTTGGATACGCTGCTGAGGGCCGATGGGCTGCCGCGTTTGGGAGTGGCTGCCGCACTGGGTTTCGTGATAGTGTATCTCATGGGAGAGATATACCATGCGGTGGTGGGCATGTTGAGCCGAAGCCTTGAGACTAACGATTCCGCCGTGAAGGTGCCGCGCTTACGGGAGCAGACCACCATTGCCGTTCTCTGCTTGATGGGGGCTTTGGTGTTGGGGTTGGCCGAAGTGACGGCGGAAGGGATGGGGCTGCGCATGTTGCATCATCAGCAGATACTGCGTGAAGAGCGTGTGCAAGAGATGCGTTCTAATCAAGACCATGAGATGCCTCTGCCGGTCTACATGTTGATAGGGCTTCTCATCAGCGGCCCCTATTTGCTTTATAAAAGCACAAAGGGTTGGTCGGAAGTCGAAGACCAGATGCGACGCGCCTGGCTGAGGCATAGGCAAAGGGCGGTGATGGAAGCGCGCGCTAAAGACCCGGCCGTTCAGGAGCTTCTGCAACATGCCTACAGCTTGGAGGGCATGGAGAAAACCCTGCAGGAGTTGAAGGCGGAGTTGGCCGACATGGAGCAGAGACGCCTGAGTTTAAGTATGCCGACCTTGCCGGATGTGGTGCGTGAGCGACGACAGGCCGCAAGGGCTGCCGCCGTAGGCGAGGCGAATAGACTGCAGCAGGCGCTCGAAAACCTGATAGAAGCGACGGAACCGCTACCGGCAAAGCCGGAGATCACGAAATCGGTGCCGACCGCACGGAACGGTTTTTTGGCGGGACGATGGTAAATGTGGCGATTTCGAGTGCTTTTTGCCCTGATAGGTGGGACGGTCTGTTTGCTTACCGCTTTGCTCCTTGAAGGGGTGATGCAGACCAGGCCGGTTGCCGACCTGCTTGCCGGCAACATGTGGCCGCTGCTTATCTATCGCAGCGATATTTCACGCCGGGTGGAGCAGGCCGGAGGGCAGAGCGGTGAGGTGCAGATATCGCTGGCTTGGAACAATCGCAACGATCTAGACCTTTGGTGCATAGACCCGTCCGGCGTGAAAATATGGTTTATGCATCGGCGTTCCCCAACGGGTGGGCAGCTCGATGTGGATGCCAACGCGAGCATCGAACATCTTACCTCTACTCCGGTCGAAAACATCTTTTGGCCCTACGGAGAGGCTCCCTTAGGAACTTACCGTGTCTTCGTGCACTACTATGCCAACCATGGTGACCCCGACCCAACCGTCTTTCACTGTCGGGTGATGGTGCATGGCAGCATAAAGCAGTACCAGGGAAGCCTTTGGCCCCACCAAACGGTGGAGGTAACCGATTTTACGGTGACGCCCGCCACCACGACCCCACTAACGACGCTCTCCAATTTTCTTCTGAAGGAGTTCCTCATCGTTGCTCTGTGGGTTGGGTTTGTTGTGGGTTTCATGGCGTTGGCGTTTCTTGGTGGCTTGTGGTGGGTCTATCGGCGGCATGGCGTGCCGTTTCGTTTTACGGCAAAAGAGTTTCTATTAAGAGCGGGGCGTATGGCCGGGTGGGGCTTTCTGGCCGGAGGCTGTGGGCAGCTGGTCTTCCATCTGTTGTTGTGGGGCGGCGTGCGCGGAGGTTTGGGAATGCCGCCGCTTTGGGAAAACTTCAGTCGTTTCCTTGGTTGGTTGGTGGTAGGGCTGGTGGTCGGAGCGAAATGCGCCCGATGGATTCCGCACTTTCCTCAACGGGCTACGCGCAATGCGGGGGGGCTGGCTGGACTGCTGGCCGCCTGGTGTCTGAATGACGCTCTCAGAGTTGGAAGCGATTCGATGGGGCGCCTGCTGGCGGCGACGTTTGTAGGAACGCTTATCGGATGGATGATCCTCCTCGTTTTTGAAGAGGAGACGGTGCCGGAGGAACCTGTACTGGAAGTTGTATTGCCCGTTTTGGAGCCGATGCGCCTGCGCCCTCAGCGTGCGCGTGGTGTGGGGGTGGTGCGTACGGTTCCTCCTAACATGAAAGCGCCTCGTTAGGCCGCCTTCGGGTCGTGGACAACCGCGTAGTTCCCGATGGCTTTATGCAGCTGTTCGGGATGATGCAGGAGCCGATCAAGCACATCGCGCACGGCAATAAGCCCGTTTGGGCGCGGTGCCACCGTGTTGAAAATCCAACGCAACAGCTCGTAGTCCTCCTCGGTTTGGATGCGCAAACGGATTCCCGGCAGCCGCAAACTGAGGGGAGCCGGCAGAATAGCGCAGTCGAACAGCTCGCGATGGCGCCACAGGAAAGCGGTAACCTCCTCTCGATCCTCTCGGCTTCTACAAAAGCTGTCGAGATGGATGAGAGTACGAAGGGGCATCACCTCGCAGGCGGTGCCTTCCGGCAGACGCCCCACCGTAACGATATCCATATCGGTGTCGAGTTGATAGCGAACCGATGCCCAAAGCATTTTGGGTTCGAGCAGGGGATCGCAGGCGAACGTGCGCACCACGACATCGGCTTGGAAGACCTTGGCGGCCTGTAGCAGGCGCGACAGCACGTCCTCTTCCGGCCCATCGTGGGCGAAGCATGGAATGTTTTGCTTTCGGCAGAGCTGACGTAGCGGACGATTTTCTGGATGAGACGGAATAGCAGCGACGATTTCAGAGACGATCTCTGAGGCACGAATACGCCGTATGGTCTGCTCAATAAGGGTGGAGTCACCTAAGGATAGTAGCGGTTTGCCGGGCAACCGGCAACTTCCCATGCGTGCTTGCACAATGGCAAGCACACGGGGATAGGGGTTTGTTTCTTCCATGAAACTTCCTCTCCAAGAGATGAGAAGGCCAAACGTCTTGTAGAGACGTATCGAACCGTGGCCTGTACAAATTATCGGCTTGAGAGAGGAAAAAGGTCAGTTGTAGCGCCGGCGCAGATGAGAGGGAAGGATGCGGCACTGCTCTCGGTACTTTACCACGGTTCGGCGTGCCACATCGAAGCCCATGGCGCAGAGCTTCTCGGTTAGCTCGAGGTCGGTTAATGGTGCTTTTGGGTCTTCCTCGGTGATGAGTTGTTGGAGGGCGGTTTTAACCACGAGGGAGTAGTCGAAGAAGATATTAAAAGGATGGATTTCGAGATTAGGCAGACGCACGTACTTGTTGAATGTGGCGCGACTGACCACAGAGGGATGCACACCCAGTTTTTCAGCTATCGTGTTACGGGTGAGAGGGCGCAGAAACTGAACCTGTCCGGTCTCAATGAAAGCGGTTTGGCACAGGATAAGCTCTCGGGTAATGGCACGCAAGATTTTATGGCAGTTGCGCAGGCTCTCTATAAAGAGGTTGGCTCTTCGAACGTATTCACGCACCTGGTTTATCGGTTCCGATACGATTCGTTCTCCTTGATGCTTCTCATACGCCTCTTGCCAGACCGGGCTAATGCGAAGGTTTTCTGGGGCGTAGCCGGCGATCTCGATTTGAAAACCGGTTTCCGTTCGATGGATGAGCACATCCGGTCGGATGACCGCTTCACCGAAAGGCCGGCTCCAAAGCGTACCAAAGCGGGCTGCGGGGTAGGGAGTAAGGCGGTTGGTAATGAAATCTACAGCGGCTTGCACCGTTTTGCGTGGAAGAAGCAGGCGGCGGCAGATGCGCTGATGATGGTGACTCACGAACTCTTCAAAGCATTCACTGAGGATGCGATAGGCGGTTTGTGTTGTCTCCCAAGCGGGTGTATTGGGCGGAATGTCGGGCAGAATATGTTTTATCTGAAGGAGCAGGCACTCTTGGAGGGTTCGTGCGGCAATGCCCGGTGGGTCTAGGGTTTGGAGCTGGGTTAAGACCTTTTCAACCGTGCTTTTGGAGACTTTTAGGTCATGGGCAATGCTTTCTATCGGCTCGGTCAGCAGGCCGTTATCGTCAATGTTGCCGATAATATAGTCGGCCACGGCCTGTTCTTTGGGAGAGAGCGGAAGCAGATGCAACTGGTTGGTGAGATGGTCGCGTAGTTCGATGGGGGCTTGATGGCTCGCGAGAGAGTTTTCGGAATCTTGCAGCGAGAGAAAGGGGTCTACGCGTTCTTTCGGGTCAGGGCGGTTAACCTCCTCGGTGTAAGGCCTATCCTCTTCGCTGCCGGTAGGTTCGAGATATTCCGTAAGTTCGAGTGCAGGGTTTTCCAACAGCTCGTTCTCAACGCTTAGCAGCCGCTCTTGCACATTAAGCTGCAGAAGTCTTTGTGTAAGAAAGACTTTTGGATCGAGCTTTTGGGCTTGAACCTGCTTTTGTTCGTTCTGCAAAAACGCCATAGCGAGCCTCTCTTCTCCTTTTGGGCAGCTCGGACAGGCAAAAGAAATTACGATGAATTATCGGACATAGGTAAGTACGACTTCAGCGCGTGAACGTTTCGATAGTGTTGATGAAACCCCTATGATTATAGCGCTATGTCGAAAAAATGTAAAGCGGCCTGTTTTGGCGGAATGAAGACCCGCTCTCCTCATTGGGGTGGTTCTCTTGGAGAGCGGGTGCCGCTATCGCGTTGTTAGAGGAATGATGGGCAGGGCGTTAGGCACAAACGCGCGATTCTCTCGCTTGGCCTTGCTGCTTTCGATGTAAGACCTGTCGCAGGCACCACAGAAGGTGCAGGGAGCCGTATGGCAGTCGGCAGTTAGTTGGGCCGAGCGCGCGCGTTTATCCTCTGCGCGTAGATAGGCCTTGGAGACGCCACAATCAATATGGTCCCACGGCAAGGTCTCCTCATACTCTTTGTGCCGGTTCGCGTAGAAACGCAGGTCTATGCCGGCATCTGCGAAGGCCTGCTTCCATCGCTCATAGTCGAGATACTCATCCCACGCATCGAACACCTGACCGCGCCGCCAGGCCAGTTCGATGGCATCGGCCACACGGCGGTCTCCTAAGGAGAGCACGGCCTCAAGCTGTGCGCTTGCCGCCTCATTGGGACGATAGGAGATGGCTCGGTCTTTCAGAGAGCGCTTCAGCATGCGCTGTTTTCTATCTATCTCCTCAAGCGAATCTTGCCCATGCCATTGGAATGGAGTAAAGGGTTTGGGCACAAAGGCCGACACGCCGATCGTGATGGTCGGGTTCTTCACACCGTTTTTGCGGGCGATCTCGGCGCATTTATGGGCTAGCTCCCCGATGGCTAAAACGTCCTCATCGGTTTCGGTGGGCAGAGAGATCATGAAATAGAGCTTGATGCGCTGCCAACCGTTTTGGAAGGCCGTCTCGCAGGCGGCGAAGAGGTCTTTTTCGGTAACCCCTTTGTTCACCACATCGCGCATCCGTTGTGAGCCGGCTTCTGGGGCGAAGGTCAACCCCGTTTTGCGAACCTTATTGATCTCTTGTACCAGCTTCACACAGTCGCGGTCGGCACGAAGAGAGGGTAGCGAGACGCCCACACGGCTACCGGCATACTTGTCTATCAGCGACTGAACGACCTCTTCCACGCGGCTGTAGTCGGCGGTGGAGAGAGAGACAAGGGAGATGTCTTCGTGACCGGTGTTCTTCACCAACTCCTCAGCAAGTTGCATCAGCTTTTCCGGGCTTTTTTCGCGCACCGGTCGGGTGATCATGCCGGCTTGGCAGAATCGGCACCCCCGGGTGCAGCCTCGCATGACCTCCAAAGAGATGCGGTCGTGCACCACCTCGATATAGGGGATGATGGGTTTGGTAGGATATTCAAGAGCATCTACATCCTTCACCCATACTCGTTCGATCTTTGCCGGCACATCCGGGCGCAGGCGTCGGGTGGCTAAGAGATGGGGCATCGTGTCGCCAAGGCGCTCTGCCTCTTCGACCGAGAGGCCTTTGCTTTCAAGGCGCGCCAGTCTGGCCTCTTCGCTCTCGTATTCGGGTTCATAGAAGCGCGGCACATAGCAGCCCGGAATCTGGGCTAGCTGCACGAGAAGCTCCTCTCTTGAAAGGTGGCGATAACGTTTAAAGCTGTTTACAAGTTGATGAAGAACCTCTTCTGCCTCTCCGATAACAAAGAGGTCTATAAAGGGGGCCATCGGCTCCGGGTTGAAGGCGCAGTGCCCGCCGGCGATGATAATGGGGTAGGGTTTGCCGTTGGGTTGGAGCCTATCTCTATCGCGAGAACGCACGGGAATGCCGCCGAGGTCGAGCATGTTAAGCACGTTGGTGTAAGAGAGTTCATAGGAGAGGGCAAACCCGATGAAGTCGTAGTCGGAGAGGGGCGTGCGGGTCTCCAAAGTGTAAAGAGGCAGTCCGGCCGCGCGCATTTCGCGCTCCATGTCGGGCCAAGGAGCGTAGACGCGCTCGCAAACACAGTCCTCTCGTTTATTGAGGAGGTGGTAGATTATGCTGCAAGCGAGGTTGCTCATGCCGATTTCGTAGGCGTCGGGGAAGGCGATGGCAAATTTTACATCAACGGTGCTGTGGTCTTTTACAATGCTGTTTAACTCTCCGCCGGTGTAGCGACCGGGTTTGCTGACAAGCGGTAAAATATCCTCCAACACGGCATCTATCTGCTCGCGAGTCCACATCGTCAAAATCCCTCCTGCGCTCCCAATCATTCTACAGGATGGTTTTAGTATACTACGCAGTTCGCTGATTGTGCCACTCCGCCCGGTCTTCGGCAGTGGGTGACCATGGCGCCGGTACGTACCGGCTTACGGCGCTGAGGCGTCCAGATAGAGCCGGTACCACTTCAAAACGTACGGCACCACGGAAAGAGGGACCCCCTTGGCCCCCTTTGGGAGCCAAGGAGGGTTGAATGCTCTCGATGTTAGAAGCGATAGGTGGGCTGCACATAGAACCAGTTGACTTCATGCGCCTGAGCTGGATCGAGCGTTTTGATGTAGTGCCCTGGCCAGAAGTGGCTGTAGCCGATAGAGAGACCGAGGTAAGCGCTTACCCGATAGTCGGCAACGACATCTACTTCGGAACCGATGTCTCGGCCGGCAGCCCCGGTGGGGCTCCAAAGCGGTTTGCCACTGCTGCCCTTTACCGGGGCGCCGTTCACGCCGTACCAGTAGTCGCGACCATCGGCAAGGGAGAGAAAGTGGCCGTCCACCGAAAGGGTAAGACGTTTCGTGGCAGCAAACCCCATGCCCACATGCCAATGGCGCATGTTACGCCAACCCATGTAGTCCAGGATGCCCGATTTGCCGTGCGTGGAAGGAAAGAGTTGATCAAATGTTTCGTAATGTGCCGGATCGGTGGGACTGCCGCCACTGGCGAAGTCGTGTTCTACAACGAAATGGAGGGCTGAAGGCCCGGGAAAGGTGTAAGTGGCTACGGCGGCGTAGGCCCACGCGCCAATGGCTTTGCCCCCAAAGTGGCCGAACTGAAATGCCGGCTCGATGGTGATGTGCGTATGGGGAATAAGATCGATGACCGGTCGGGCACCCAGAGTAAAAACGCTGAGGTTCGCTCCCGAAACGCGATCGTTTTTAAGCAAAGCGTAGAGATCGGAGCTAAGTTTGGGCAGAAACTTCTCCACGCGATAGACCCCGTAGAGCGTAGGCACTGTGGTAACGCCGTTAGCAAAACCGATTTTGCCGAAGAAGAGATCGGTGGTCTGGCGTGCGCTTTTAAAGGTGAACCGAGCGGCGTCGAAGGTGCGTCCGTAGTTATTCCATTCTGGGGAGGCGATGAGTCGGCCATCGCCAAAGGCCAGCACCTGGCGTCCTAATCTCCATTGATAGCGACCTTTGCCACCCTGAGCGTAGCCTTGAAAGACATCGAAGTCGTTGACAACGGCGATATGGCCGCTATTTGTTGTGTTGCCCCAACTATATTGCGGTTGAAGGAAGAGGGCAAGGCCGGAGGGGTCGCTCCACCCAAAGCCGAGGCGAAGGCGGCTGATCCACTCTTGGTTGTAAGCGGTGTTTCCGGTACTGACGATAGCGCTGTTGCTTTCATCGTTGCGGATGCGCCATTCAGGGCTGAAGGAGAATCCGTGTCCATTGGATGGCACAACCGTTTGCGAAGAAGCGTTTATTGCAAAAAAATTAGCGAAGACTACGGTGCATAGCAGTACAAACATCTTTTGGCGAAAAAAACGCATAGAGTCTCTCCTGATGTGAGTTTAATTTGGGAACCGGTTTACACAGAAGACCGATTGCTTCCATCGGCACAAAGGCCGTATGGGAGCATCGTCGGCTGTTCCATTGTAACACAGTTATGGCGAGGTGTCAACGATTTATAGACAATTTTTTGCGCATAGACAGATTGCTTCCTCATTATGTGAGACTTGTGCAAGAAAAGCATCGTTGGTGGGCGTGGAGAGCATCCCGTGAAGGCTTTGTAGAGCGAGGTCTCGATAAAGGGTAAAATGATGTCTAGTTTCTGCCCTCTCTTGGTAGTTAAAGAGACGGTTTGGGTGCGTCACTCATCTGTACACCGGAACTTTGCGGCGCAACGACGGGCCGACATATGTTGAGGAGATTTTCGGTCCTATGTCGCTCTTTGATGCCTACACAATCGAAGAAGGCTATGATGAGATGTTTGAGCCGGATGGACATCCGCGCTCTCACTATCGGCAGCTCTTTTTGCGTCTTTCTCAGATGTCTTTAGAGGAGTATCGGCGCAGATGTCGCCTGGCCGAGCGCATTTTTATGGAGCAGGGGATTACCTTTGCTGTCTACGGTGATGAGGGCGGCTGCGAACGACCTTTTCCGCTCGATCTCATCCCGCGAATTATCCCCTCTCAGGAATGGGCGTTTCTTGAAAAAGGGCTGACACAGCGCATGATCGCCCTCAACCTCTTTTTGCAAGACATATACCATGATCAGAAAATCCTGCATGACCACGTGGTGCCTTGGGAGTTAGTGTTGAGTGCCACCTTTTTCCGCAGGGAGTTTTTAGGAGCCAACCCTCCAGGGGGTATCTACGTGCATATCTGTGGGACGGATATCCTTCGCGATGCCGACGGACGCTATCTTGTGCTAGAAGACAATCTTCGTTGTCCTTCGGGGGTCTCCTACGTTTTGCAGAACCGAACCACGCTGACCAGAGTGTTCCCCCAGCTTTTTCAGGACTATGCCGTGCGCTCGGTAGACCACTACACAACCCAGCTGCTTGAAAACCTGAGGGAACTTGCCCCTGAGGAACGCAAGCAGAACCCCTGTGTGGTGCTTCTGACTCCAGGCCCTTACAACAGCGCCTACTTTGAACATGCTTTCCTTGCACAGCAGCTTGGGATCGCGCTGGTGGAGGGGCGAGACCTTTTTGTGGAGGATAACAGTGTGTTTATGAAAACCACGCGGGGGCCACAGCGGGTGGATGTGATCTATCGGCGTGTGGATGACGACTTTCTCGACCCGTTGGTGTTTCGACCGGATTCGTTGCTGGGCGTCCCCGGACTGGTAAATGCGCATCGCGCGGGCAATGTGGCTTTGGCAAACTCGATAGGCACCGGTGTTGCCGACGACAAGGTGATCTATGCCTACGTGCCACGCATCATTCGCTACTATCTGCAGGAGGACCCGATTCTGCCTAACGTCGAGACCTATGTGGCCTATGAAGACCTGCAGCGGAAACATATCCTGGCGCATTTAGACACGCTTGTCGTCAAAGCGGCCAACGAGTCGGGCGGCTACGGCATGCTGATCGGCCCACAGGCGAGCGCGCAGGAGCGAGAGGAGTTTGCACGTAAGATAGAGGCGAACCCTCGCAACTACATTGCCCAGCCTTTGGTGCGTTTTTCATGTGTGCCTACCTTTGTGGAAGACCATTTTGAGGAGCGGTATGTGGACTTGCGGCCTTATATTCTCCAGGGCCGTAAAGGCGTTACCGTAATTCCGGGAGGCCTTACACGGGTGGCATTGCGTAAAGGCTCATTCGTGGTCAACAGCTCGCAAGGCGGCGGCAGCAAGGATACGTGGGTATTGGCCGGTGAACATCGAGGAGATAGGCCATCCATAGGCGATTTAGGCAAGCCGGCATTGTTAGGCCAGCAACAGCGATCGTGGTCTTTGCCGAGACAAGCTGGGGAGGCGCAGTAACTATGTTGTGTCGAGAGGCAGATGCTTGCTTTTGGATAGGACGCTATGTGGAACGTGCCGAGGCCACGGCACGCATGGTGGATGTGCACTATTCTACGGCTCTGGAGATGAGTTCGCCAGCACAGGATGGGACGCTGCATTGGGAGGCTCTGTTGGCCATTGCCGGCAGCACAGAGGCCTATGCAGCGCGCTATACAGGGCAGAACGACCGCGATGTGCTCCACTTTTTCGCTTTCGATGTAGAGAACCCCAACTCTATCCTTTCCTGTTGGGAGCGAGCACGCCGTAATGCGCGCGTGGTACGCGAGCAGCTCTCCTCAGAGATGTGGGAAAGCCTTAATGCGGCCTATCTTAGAATGCGCGAGTGGAATGTGGAGAGACTGCTGGCCGATTCGCCTCACATCTTCTTCCAGATGGTGAAGGATGCCTCGCATCTCTTTCAGGGCATTTTGAACCGGACGATGCTCATGGATGAGGCGCGCGATTGGCTTGATGCCGGTCGTTTTTTAGAACGTGCCTCCCAAACACCACGGCTTTTGGACGTGAAGTATAAGGAGCTGCTTGGAGATCGCTCACCAACGCAAGAAGTAACGCCCGATATCCATCAGTGGATCGCCGTGTTGAAGTCGGTAAGCGCTTTTGAGATGTATCGAAAGGTGCACCAAGAGGGTATTCGACCGGAAGGGGTAGTGGATTTTCTGGTTTTCGACATCCGTTTCCCCGCCTCGGTACGTCATGGCATCGCGCGTGTGGAGGGCTGTTTGCGCCGCATTGGTGGGAACCCTCAGGCCGAGCCGCGCAATGAAGCCGAGCTGAGGGTGGGGCGTCTCCTTGCCGATCTCACCTATAGTCGCGCGGAAGAGATCGTGGCAGCCGGGCTGCATTCCTTTTTGCACGATGTGCAGCGCCGATGTGCCGAGATAGGCGAGGCAATTTCGGCGCAGTATCTTGCGTATTAGGACGGGAAAGGAGAGCCTAATGAGAATTGAGATGAAACATCGAAGGGGAAGCAGGCTTTACGGCGAGAGATTCGCCTGATCAGAGCCTTTTAGAACACTATGCAACTGTGTGTACGCCATATAACTCGCTACGCCTATCCGGCGGCGGTGAGAGATAGCTATAACGAGCTTCGATTGATGCCCGTAAGCGATAACAATCAGACCTGTCGTACCTTCGAGCTTGATATAGAGCCTAAAGCGCGCGTTTTTAGCTACGAGCTGCCAAGCGGCACGGTGCACCATTTCAGCATCCGTGCCCCCCATAACGCGCTGACCATTCAGGCCTATTCGCAGGTTACTACCCACATTCAAGACCCTTTTGCGGGGCTGCAGATACATGAGGACGACAGCGCATTCTATGCCCGCGAGGGGGTACGGCAGCGTTTTTATGACTATCTGTCGCCAACGCGATTGGTTCCTTTGACGGCGGAGACCGATCGCATTGCACAGCTTGCCAGACGACAGGCAGGCGGGCCAGCCACGGCCACCTTTCTTATCGCCCTCATCCGCCTGTTGCATCGGGTGTTAGAGTATGCGCCCGGCTCTACACGGATTGATACCCCTATTCAACAGGTGCTGCAGCAGAAACGTGGCGTCTGCCAAGATTTTACACATCTCATGTTGGCCATATGTCGTCGGCAGCGCATTCCCTCTCGCTATGTGAGCGGCTATGTCTATACCGGCAGTGGAACGAAAGAGAGCGGGTGGTCAGAAGAGAAACATCTCATCGGAGGCGATGCGATGCACGCCTGGGTGGAGTGCCTTCTGCCTGATGGGGCTTGGCATGGGTTCGACCCAACCAACAACCTGGTGGTGAACGGGCATTATATTAAGGTGCATCATGGTAGAGACTATAACGATGTTTCACCGATACGCGGAGTATATCACGGGCCGGCCGATCATCAGATGGAGACGAGCGTGCGGGTGTGGTTGGAGGAGGAGGATTGAAGAGAATAGAGGCTATTATTCGCCCTAGTCGGCTGGATGCGGTGAAGATCGCTTTAGGCGAGATTGGGGTTACAGGCATGTCGGTGCAGGATGTGCGCGGGAGTGGGCGGCAACAGGGGCACCGTGAGAGCTATCGGGGCGCAGAATACGCCATCCCTTTGCCCATCAAGGTAAAGTTAGAAATCGTTGCCCGTGATGAAGAGGTCGAAGCCATTGTGGAGACCATCTTGCGTCACGCCAGAACCGGTGAGCCGGGAGATGGCAAAATTTTCATTCTGCCGGCCGACGATGCGGTACGTATTCGCACCGAAGAGCGGGGCGAAGAGGCCATTTGATGCCCTACGGCCAGGGGAATGTGGGAGTGGGTGTAAAGCGATTGAAGATGGCCGGTGCGGTGAAGAGGATGGCCATAATGAACTCGCCCAACACAGCCCCTAGAAAAAGAGGGCGCAGGCGTGCATAGAGCTTCATGCCTCCATAGCGAATAATAAGAGATTTCAAGACCCACGCCACAAGGCATGGAAACCAAAACACCATCATCGTCCAACTGCCGGAGAGCGCGTAGCCAAGGGGATGAAAGGGAAACCAAGGTAGACGACTGCGCAGCGCTACGATCAGCACCGTTACCAGGATTCCTATCCCGAAGTTGAGAATGTCGAAGAACTGAATGTTGGGATTGGTATGGTTCATGGTAGAGGCCGCATCGGTGAAAGCCCAAACCGGATTGCCCTGATATACATAGCTATACATCTGCACCGCGCCGTAGGTATAGGGCAGATGGATGCTGTAGTAGCCGGAGACGAGCAGCGCTGTGACGAATGCAAGCACGAAAACCGGTACAAGGGTGCGGCGGCGCACAGATAAACCATCGGCAAGCTTCATCGAGTCGAGAAAACCGGTAAGAATCAGTCCGCGTTGGTCACGCAGCATAACGGCATCTAGGAAGGCTAAAGAGGTGAGATTGGCCGGGCCTAAGTTGCGTAGGTCGCCTACCATACGGTAGATGTCGGTGGGCCGAAAGCAGGTTTCGGTCATCAGCATGCCGGCCTCAGAGGTGCTACGTGCCATGACGAGAGCGATAACGAATATGCCTATCCCCAGCTCAAAAAGAGCGAGCCAATAGCTCATTCCCAGCAGGTGCAGCCAGAGTGCAAGCAGCAACACGCTGCCCACCAGGCCGAACGTAGCCAAGCGGTAGGGCAACAGCTCGTTTTCTTCGCCCGGCAGATGGGCGGGCCGCTTCCATGCCCACAAAGCGCCCCAGATGGCTCGAAGATAGGGGCGTGCCGTATAGATCATGTAGCCTACTAGGGTGAGATAACATCCTATAAACTGGTAGCCCTGATAGGTTTTGCATCCGTACATGGGCATGGTGGGGAACTGATAGCCGAAGCGGGCACTGAGAACGTCCTCTAAGCGGGTTAGCAGAAAAAAGAACCAGAGGGAAAAGAGCAGGTCGGAGGGCAAAAGGTAGAAAAAGCCGATGGCCATAAACGAGATGTAGACGTGAAAAAAGCCGATGGCGCTGTTGTAGGGTGGCTGAGAAAAGAGCAGGCTGTTGAGATCGATATCGGTGGTGATATCGGGCACGGCGGGGGCGTATTGATGGAGGCCTTTTAGGCCGAACACGAAAGCTGGGATAGCGAAGCCCAGCCACATAAGGCGGTTTTTAAGGAAACTCGGTTGGGTGCTGCCCCCTATCGTGATATTTTCCCCACGAATCATCTCTAGGGGAAGTTGCGCGAGAGGAAAGGAGAGACGCTCGTTATCGGCCCATTGGCGCCTTAGGAGGGCTGCAAGACAAAGAAAGGCGGTGAAAAGCAGGCCTACGAATAGGCCCCAGGCCACCAGCGGAACGGCCCAAAGCGCCCAAGGAATGTGTTCTCCTGGTCGCAGGCCATCGAAAAAACGGGCGGCGACAAACTGTTTTGGAGGGCCTTTCGGATCCCACGGCACCGCCCATTTCGGAATCCATTTAAAAAACAGGCCCTCCCACCCGTTTGTGGGAGAAGCAAAGTAGTTCGGCACGACGAGCAGGGGGATAAGCTTTTCCATAAGGCCACGTGAGGAAACCATGGAGGCCAGCAACATCATGACATAGATGGTATAGAGTTCGTGTTGGGCCAAGCCGAGGCGCTCTGAAAGTTTGCGGAGGACGGCTTGTAGGCCTAAAATCAGGGCTAACATGCCCACCACAACAGGGGGGAGCTGCAGGTAGCCGATCTGAATTTTCCCAACGACGAGTTCGGCATAGCAAACAAGCACACAGGTAATACCCACGCAAACCAGCCCGATGAGAAGCGCTTTCAAGCTAAGGGCACTTCGTGTGGATGTCTCTGTAGGTTGCGAACGATTGCTTGGCGAAACCGCCATACACTCCTCCAGGAGAGCCAAGTTCTGTTAGGGGCCAAAGCGGCAACCAAAGGTATGGTCTTGAGCCGTGCTCATTATGTTTCGTATTAGCTAGCTCTGTCAAGTCAAAGCGAAGTCGTCTGCATAGCGCTCTCAAAAAAGCTCTCTTGATCCTACATTTCCGCGCCGATAATGCCGATAATTTGGGGAGACTATAGCTTCTTAACGAGCGCCTATACAGGTGCTCGCTATGGGGTTCGGCACCCTATACAGAAACTCGAACCAGGTAAATTCTTCGCAGGAGACGCTCACCTATGCTAGACCAAGCGCATGGACTTCGGGCTTTGGCAAGTCAAAATCGGGATGAGAGAGCGGGGGTTAGAGAGCCATCTCTTACCGAGAAAAGCACCGAGACGTTTGCGCAGGCCGTCGTCACCCCTCCCGCGCGTGCGCGCAAAGCGCGCGTTATTGCGGTGACGAGCGGTAAGGGAGGGGTAGGCAAAACGAACTTTTCCTCCAATCTCTCGCTCGCTTTGGCCGAAACCGGCAATCGCGTGATCGTTGTGGATGCCGATCTCGGCTTGGCTAATCTTCATGTAGTTCTGGGCGTCTACCCACAGTATAACTTAGAGCATGTAACGCATGGCGATCGGTCGTTGCGCGAGGTGCTTTGCCCTGGCCCTAACGGCATTCGGATTGTGGCCGGCGCCTCCGGATTGGCCGAACTCGCCGATCTCGACGCCATTCGTCGGGAAGCGCTTATTGAAAGCCTCGTAGAGCTTGATGCGCTGGCAGACATCGTGCTTATAGACACAGGGGCCGGCTTGGCTCGAAACGTTCTCGCTTTCCTGTGCGCGGCCGGAGAGGTGCTGGTGGTTACCACGCCGGAGCCAACAGCCCTGACCGACGCCTACGCAATTATCAAAACGGTCTATCGCGAAAACCCGCAGTCGCGCCTTATGCTGGCAGTCAATATGGCGCAGAACGAAGCGGAAGCTCATTCCGCACAGGAGCGCCTCGTGACCATCACCCGCCGTTTTCTGGGAACAGAGGTGGTGTCTCTTGGAAGCATTCCCCACGATCCTGCCGTGGGGCAAGCCGTCCGAAACGGCAAGCCGTTTCTGTTGAGCTATCCCTCCTCGCCGGCGGCACGCGCCGTGCGAAAGATAGCGCATCAGCTCACCTACTCTGCCCCGGCACCAAAGGAAGTGGAAGGGGTGGGCGGACTTCTGAATCGCATGCAGCGTTTCTTCAGTAGACATCTTGGCCGTTAAGCTCGCCGGGTAAGCAGGAGTCCGAACGATTACAAAGAAAAGATTCATAGATACAACCCAATGAGGGGGTATCTATTTCTAAAATTTTATCTACAGGGATAAGGCGTGTGAAGTCGTTGACATCCCAACTACCGACCATATTAGGCGCATTTTCCGCCATGTTAGTCTCTTTTTTAAGTCTGCTAAATGGCACATCGCCGGGAACCTGCCTTGCTCGTTCGGCGGCAGCGTTTCTCGTGTTCGCCGGTTTCGGCCTTGTGCTGCGCTATGCGCTCACCGAAGGGACGCGAGATGGGATATTAGGAACCGCTCTGCTCGAGGAAGGGAAGGAGGAGGCGGAGCCTAAGCTCGATGTCATCGTGCCCGGCACGACGGTGGCGGACTTGCTGGGGGTGAAGGCGGAAAATCAGGGGGAAGGAAATTCTAAATAACCGATACAAAAGTGAAGCCGGGGTGCCGTGCGCGGCAGTTCCGATGTAAGCGGCTTCGGAATGAAGGAGTGAACCCGATGAGACCAGAGGATGTTCAAAGAGATTGGTACCGTTTCAAAGAGTTTCAAGATGAAAACGCGCGCGCGCGTTTAATACAGCATTTCGCCTACTTGGTTAAAATCACAGCGGGGCGCGTGATATCGAACCTACCGCCCAGCCTGGATCGAGAAGACCTTGTGAGCGCGGGCGCTTTAGGCCTTATTAAGGCTGTAGACCAGTACGATCCCTCGCGGCAAGTGAAGTTCGAAACCTACGCTATTGCTCTTATTCGTGGTGCTATTCTCGAAATGCTGCGCGAGGACGACTGGGTGCCGCGTTCGGCTCGTGAGCGCATCAAGATGCTGGAACGAACTTACAACCTTTTGGAGGCACGGCTCGGGCGCCCGGCCACGGAAGAGGAGGTGGCAGCGGAGCTGCATATGGAGATGGATGAGTTTCACAAGCTGCTCATCGAGGCCGGTCGATCTTCGTTGCTTTCTTTGGAAGAGGTTCTCGTTGGCAGTGAAAATGGAGAGAACCTTCACCTCTCCGATGTCATCCAAGATGAGCGCCTTCTGCCCTCCGCCGAGGCGGAGCTACAGGAGCGCAAGCACATGCTTGGCAAGGCGATAGATCGTCTGCCGGAACGAGAGCGCTTGGTAATATCCCTCTACTACTATGAGGGATTGACGTTTAAGGAGATCGGGCGTATCCTTTCGATCTCTGAATCCAGGGTTTATCAGCTGCATACCCAGGCGGTCGTTCGATTGCAGGGGTATCTGCAGCGGGATAAGGAGCTTTTTCACTGACTGCCACCGTTCTTGACGGCGGGTGTCGGTGAAGGAGGTAACACATGGATCAAAGCGATTTACTTTCTATCCACCGCATCGAAAACACAGAAAGCATTCGCGAGGTGGGGCGGGAACCGCGCCAACACCCTCCTCCTGAACAGCATCGGGAGAAACCGCCGAAGAAGCAGGAAGAGGACGCTGTAACCGAGGAGGACGTGGTGGAGCTGAGTGCCGATGCGCTTGCGGTAACAGCCGCTGCGACGGATGCAACCGTTCAAGAAGAGACCTCTGTTCTCTCCGAGACTCCTCATATAGACATCGTCACCTAGTGGCCAGCTACAAAAGAGATGTTTTTCGACGCCGTTTTGTGCCATATTATTCGTATTGAGAAAGGATGTGCCGTATGGAGTGGCAGGCCATAGGCTTTGCTCTGCAAATCCTCATGCTCACTGTAGGATGGGTTCTGTTTCAAAAGGCTCGCGCCGAGCTTTCCGTTCGTGCCATCGAGGCCCCTGTGCTTTCAGAGCTAAAGGGCCTACAACGGAATGTGAATCGGCTCATCGAGCAACTTGAGGAGGCATCGTTAGAGGCATCGGTTCGCCTGGAGCGAAGCTGCGAAGAGGCCCGTGAGCTATTAGCCGCTTTAGAGCGTCAGATAAAGCGGTATGAGGAGCTGGAGGAACCAACAGCTCCTCCGTCGCAGCGGAGCGGCAAACCCAAATCTAGAGAAGGATCGGTGAGCAACGAACTCAAGATCGCTCCAACCGAATCGGTACCAAAGCGTTCTAAAACCGTCTCGCCAAAAGAGGCCATCTATGCCTTAGCGGAAAAGGGCGTCCCACCGGCTGCCATTGCCCGTGAAGTGGGCGTCTCCGAAGGCGAGGTAGAGACGTTATTGGGGCTGAAACTTGCCCATCGCGGATAAACCACTCCGAACGGCCATCTCTTTCTGAAAATCCTTTATTAAGGAGACATTCTACCTTTGGCTTCCGTTTCCTTTCGGCAAGGCCTCGGCCTTGCTTGTTGTGGCCGGCGTCTTTCTCTTCGGCAGGTGGCCGGAACTCTATGCATCCTTTTGCTACCCCTGTTGGCCGGCTGCCAAGGCGATAGCATTATCGCTCAGGTGGGCAACCAGAGCATCAACGTGGGGCGCTATTACGATACCCTTGAAAACCTCACCCAGGCCGATTTCAGCAACGCGCCCGACCTGCAGGCCGGGCCTTTGGCGCTGTTGTATCTCATTCGCGAAACAGCTATTCAACAGCTTGCCCAACAAAAGGGCTTTGTTCCGGCGGACGATTTTATAGACCGAATTTTGGAGTATCAACGCGAAAAAGACCCCAATCTCGACGACAACATTCGCCGTGGCCTGATCCCAGAAAATCAGCTAAAAAAGCAACTTACGCTTTTTTACGAGATTCTCGCTATCGGCGCCGACACCGACCATGTGGATGAGGCCAAACTGAAGCAGATGTATGACCGAGAAAAGAGTCAACTCGATCTGCCAGAACGCTTTGTTGCCAGAATGCTGTTGGTAAAAAATGAGCAGGACGGCATTGAAACGCTGAATCGGTTGAAAGCCACCGGGAATTTCGCCGCGGAAGCTCAACGAGAGCACGACGCTGCGCCCTTCGACGGAGAAGAGGTGACTTTAAGCGCCCAACAAGTGCAACAGCAACAGCCTCAACTTTACAATGCTCTTGAAAAGCTCTCTCCCGGCCAGTTCGCCGATGCGCCGATCCCTCTCAAACAGCCTGGGTCTCCA
Organism: Chthonomonas sp.; assembly: GCF_035294505.1. NCBI lineage: Bacteria > Bacillati > Armatimonadota > Chthonomonadia > Chthonomonadales > Chthonomonadaceae > Chthonomonas > Chthonomonas sp. The sequence goes on from NZ_DATGKU010000154.1 coordinate 31,559, forward strand.
ACGCCCCTTTATGTGCTGGTGCAGCTTACGCATAAAATGCCCGCCAAGCCCATGAGTTACGAGCAGGTGCGCCCGTTGCTGGTGGAGCAGTACCTTCAACAGGCCTTCCCACAATACCAGCTGCATTTTTACCAGGTTCTGACGGACTATCTGAAGGGGCTTCTGGCTCAAAATAAGATCATCATCTACAACCAGCGTTATGCCGGCATCGTTCTGGTACGGCTGAATCAAATTCTGAGTCAGCCTCCATCTATGCCAAATGCGCCCGTGCCTTCACAGTCGGTTCCTACACCTCAGGCACCGAGAAGTAGTGCTCCACCCCAGAACGGTCCTTAGGAAAGCTGAGCATGGTAACGCTGATCGGTTTAGGGCCGGGCGATCCCGATCTCATCTCGCGCGGGGCCGAACGTGCCCTGCGCGAGTCTGCAGCACAAGGCACCCTCTATCTACGTACCGGACGTCATCCGTGCGTGGCCACTCTAAAGGAGTGGGGGCTTGCATTTGAGACCTTCGACTACGTTTACGATTCGGCTACAAGCTTTGAAGAGGTCTACCAGGTCATTGTCAACAGGCTATTAGAGCGCGCTCGTGCTGGGCGTTCGGTGGCCTATGCCGTTCCGGGGCATCCGTTGCTTGGCGAGGAGAGCGTGCGCCTGCTGCTTGAACGACTCGAGGCCGAAGACATCGCCTATCGCATTGTCTCATCCTGCAGCTTCATTGAGGCCGTGTTAGCGGCAGCGCATCTCCCTTTGGCGGAGGGATGCGACGTTCGCGATGCCCTATCCTTGCAACTTGATGACGCGGTGAGCCGTGAGGGCCATCCCCTAGGGGGACGCATAGACACTTCGCGCGGGTTGCTGCTTTTTCAGGTCTTCGATAAGACATCTGCCTCTCACGCCAAATTGGCGCTTATGCGCTACTATCCCGACGAGTGGCAGGTATTGCTTGTGCGCAATGCCGGAGTAACCGCCATGGAGAGCGTTCAGGCCATACCGCTTTATCAACTCGACCGCCTCCCCCTCGATCACCTAACGGCCGTCTATGTGCCGCCGCTTCCTCCGCAGTTACGCCCTAAGGAATTCTATGCGCTGGTAGGAGTGATGGCGCGATTGCGGGCGCCTGACGGATGCCCTTGGGACCGCGAGCAGACGCATGCTACCTTGAAGCGGTATTTCATTGAAGAGACCTATGAGGTTCTTGACGCGATAGATGCCAACGATCCGAATGCCCTCTGTGAAGAGCTGGGCGACGCCCTGCTGCAGGCGGTTTTTCATGCCCAACTCGCCCGTGAAGAGGGGCTATTCACTATTGATGACGTTACGGCGCATATTGTAGAGAAGCTGGTTCGTCGCCACCCACACGTTTTTGGAACGACGGAGGTTGCCGATAGCGCAGAGGTGCTGCGGAATTGGGAGCGCATTAAGCGGGCGGAAAAAAGGGAGAACGTCCCGCAGCCCGACTCTATTCTCGATGGAATTCCCAAAGGGTTGCCTGCCTTGATGTACGCCATGGAGCTGAGCAAGCGAGTGGTAAAGGTGGGGTTTGAATGGCCGAGCCTTGAGGCAGTGCTCGCCAAAGTAGAGGAAGAGTGGGAAGAGCTAAAGCGCGAGCTGGCCGTTGACTCACCCGATCGGGCACGGGTAGCTGCTGAGTTAGGCGATCTGCTATTTACCTTGGTGCAGGTGGCGCGTAAACAGAACCTCGATGCCGAAGAGGCACTACGAACTATGTTGCGACGGTTTGAGACGCGTTTTCGTTATATGGAGCGACGTGCTGCAGAGAAGGGCTGCTCTCTGAAAGAGATGAAACTCGACGAACTCGATGCTTTATGGGAAGAGGCAAAACGCCAGGAACCTCTCTAAAGCCCTGCTTTGACGAGATCGTTTACCCGTAAAAGCCCTAGGCAGATGCCTTCCGCAGTAAGAACAGGGGCTACCGAGATGGGGCGCGGACGCTGGGTCATCTTTTGGAGGGCCTCATAGGCGAGTTGATCGGGCGCAAGGGTTAAAATGGGGTTTGGGTTCATCATATCCGCTGCCGTTAGGTTGAAGCTCTCTTGTTGATGTTTTAGAAAGGCTTGACGGAAGTCCGATTCGGCGATCAACCCGAGCAGATGGTTCGTATCGTCCAGCACGCACACGGCTCCCATATGCCCGGCGGTAAGTTCGCAGACAACCTCTTGGAACGAGGCGCTTGGTGCCACATGGGGCAAAGCGCTGCCATCGGGGGGCAGCAAATCTTGAACCCTTAGGGTTAAGCGACGCCCGAGGCGGCCGCCTGGGTGATTACGAGCGTACTCCTCTGGGCTGAGATGGCGACGGCGTTGAAGCGCCATGGCCAGAGCATCGCTAAGGGCCAGTGCAGCGACGACACTTGTGGTGGGTGCGAGGTTCAGCGGACATATCTCGCGCTCCACCGAGGCATCGAGAACGGCATGTGCGTGGCGTGCCAGCGTGGAATGAAGGTTACCCGTGATGGCGATAAGAGGTATATCACGTGCTCGCAGCAACGGAAGGAGGGTAAGCAACTCTTCACTTTCCCCGCTGTTGCTGAATGCGATCACCACATCTTCGTTGGTTACAAGCCCTAAATCGCCGTGGAGAGCCTCGGTGGGATGGAGAAACACGGCGGGCTGGCCGATGGAGGTGAGTGTGGCGGCAAGTTTGCGGGCGATAATGCCGGATTTACCGACACCGATGGTGATCACCTTCCCGCTGCAGGTCTCTAGTAGGGAAAGCGCCTGAGCAAAGGCCTCTCCGATGCGGTCGGCAAGGCAGCGCACCGCTTCCGACTCCACATACAGCGCCTCCCTCGCAAACTGAAGAGCCTCGTTCTCTTCCTGTGAAAACCTTTTTTCTCGTTGCATACTCTTCATTGTACCTCGATGCACCCACCCACGCAGAGCCACACTTGACGGAATTTGTTGCGCGGTGTATAATGCCCTTATGTACGATAGGTGCGATTCGATGTTGCAGGCTGGGCCTAGGTGCCGTTTGCTGCATCGAGCGACGAGGGCTACCGAAAATAGACGTAGAAAGTGCACGTCTTAGCCTTCTAAGAGGGGCGTCTGAATGTATAGGCCCGATTGCCTATGATAAAACCTTTTAAAAAACTGCTGCATTCACGGCCGTTTCTCGCGTTTCGTGAGCGCCAAGAGAATCAGGAACGACACCTGACCCGTATCTTCTCGCCCCTCCTGATCGTTGGCACCATCCTCCTTTTGACGCTCCTGCTGGCCTACCAGCCGGGGGCAGGGCATATCTACCTGCGTGTCGGCGAGGTAAGCCCGCGAGAAATACGCGCCGGTCGCAGTGTGTTTTATGTGGATACCACCAAAACTCGTCGTCTCCAAGAGGCGGCAGCGGAAGCCGTTCGCCCCGTTTTCGACCCCGATGACAAGGCCAATGTGCAAGCGCTGCGCACGGTTGCGCAACTCTTTGAACGGATGCAGGCAGAACGTACGGCTCTTCAAGCCCATAACCCTATTCGTGCCATAGACCTTCATAATGCGGTGGTCTCTTCTCAATTCACTTCCTTGCTGCCTTCCGATGCCTTGCGGCGGATGCTTACACTGCCAGAGCCTGTGTTTCAGCGACTGCAACAGGTAACGAGCCATCTTGTAAGCGCCGCGATGGAGCGAGAGATACGCGACCAAGGTCCCGACTTAAAAGATGCCATTGTGCAGACCGGTGAGGCGCTCGACAACGCGCTGCCAGACGCCCAAGATCGCGTGATAGCCCGCATGGTCATCGAGCATGCTCTTCGTCCCAATCTGCATTTCGATGCGCGCAAAACAGAGCGTGCGCGTGAAGCCGCCATGCACTCCGTGCGCCCCTATATTGACCGTGTCTTCATGGGCGATCGCATTTTGGCGCCGGGCGAGATCGTTACCCAACAGGCGTTGGATAAGCTCACGGCGCTTGGTTTGGTGAATCCGCGAGAGGAGTTGGCCACGAACGTGGCCATTGCCGTTCTGACCGTCCTCATGGTTCTGGCCATTAACTACTATATCGCTGTGAATCTGCCCCAGGTCTACAGGAATCGCAGGCGCATGGCGCTGCTATGGACGATTGTTGTACTGGCCGTGTTCGGTCTAAAAGCGGGAGCCGTGCTGTTCGGTATGACCGTGTCGAACGGTCAGCCCGGCTATCTCAGTATCGCCAGTGTAACGGCAATGGGCATGCTGGTCTGTGCCCTTATTGATATGAACTTAGCCGTTCTATTGGTGGCCGTTATGGCAGCGTTGACGGGTATTTTGATGAATCATGAGGTACGCTTCACGGTGATGACGTTGGTAAGCGGCCTTGTTGGAATTATGGGCGTTCAGGTGACGAAACGCAAAAACCGGCTTCTCATGCTGCTGCTCACACTGGCCATTGTGAATGTGGCCATGGTGTGGCTGTTGGGAATGCTCTTCGACGACGAGCCGGCGGATATGCTGCGGGGCACGTTGTGGGCGGTTATTTTAACCGCACCGGTGGCCACCTTCCTCTATTGGATAGGCACATTGGCCCTTGAAAAACCTTTTGGCCTGTTAACCCCTTCCCTGCTCATGGAGCTTTCCTCTACCGATCATCCTCTATTACAGAAACTTTGTACGTTGGCCCCAGGCACCTATGCCCACAGCATGATGGTGGGTACGTTGGCAGAGGCGGCAGCGAGAGCCATTGGGGCTGACGCTCTGCTGTGTCGAATCGGGGGGTACTATCACGATATCGGAAAGATGGATCACCCCGAGTTTTTCGTGGAGAACCAACGGCGTGAGAACGTTCATAGCCGTTTAAGTCCCTCTTTATCGGCAATTATCATTATTGCTCATGTGCGTGATGGGGTGAAGATCGCTAAAGCGGCAAGGCTTCCGCAGGAGATATGCGACATTATCGAACAGCATCACGGTACAACGCTCATCAGCTACTTTTATCACCGTGCTCTCATGGACAATGGGGGAGGAGATGAGATGCCTCCCGGTTTTGAAAACCGATTCCGTTACCCAGGCCCTAAACCACAGACACGAGAGGCCGCCATTGTTATGATGGCGGATTCGGTGGAAGCCGCAGCGCGTAGTCTGGAAAACCCCGATCCGGAACAGCTGAATCGGCTTGTGGAGGAGATACTTCATCATAAAGCCGAAGACGGGCAGTTCGACGAATGCCCCCTAACATTTCGGGATATGCGCCTCATTTCCGATGCTTTTTTGAGAATCCTTCAGGCCATTTGTCATCGTCGCGTACCCTATCCCAATCAAGGCTCTGCCCCTGCAAAGCCAGACGCACTCGTGACCTTTGATGCAAACCTTCCCATTGAACGGGAGATCGAGAGAAAGGATGTTAGCTCTTCGTTGCTGCTTGAACCCTACCTCGATGCCGAAGCATCGGTGCTCTCCTCGATCGTCCCTGAAGCAGCGGAGGCCGAACTAGAAACCTATGCCCATCATGATTTGTCGCAACTATCCCAAGAGAGTTCCGACGCTCCCCCTTCGACGCGCCGTGCGTCAACTCCTTCAAAGCGAAGGAAAGAGCCGCGCCGAAGTGAGCATTCTGCTGACAAATGATGCAGAAGTGCATCAACTTAACCTCTTGTATCGAGGAAAAGACTCTCCTACCGATGTGCTCTCTTTTGGCCAGCACACCGAGCCTGATCCGACGTCCATAACATCTGCCGATAATCTTCCTCAGCTGCTAGGCGACGTCGTTATCTCTGTGGATACGGCTTTTCGTCAGGCGCAACAGCATCGTATGGCTCTTGCCGATGAACTAGCTCTCTTAGCCGTACACGGCACGCTTCATCTTCTCGGCTATGAGGACGAAACGGAACAAGGTGCGGCGATCATGCGCCTGAAAGAGCGCGAGATACTGGGGGTTTCCTTAGACCCCGTGGAGAAGTTATGAGCCAGGAAAAAATGGAGACCCCTCCGGGTCCCTCTATAGATCGGGAGCTTACCGCGCCAAAGCGCCGCTCTCGGCCTAAACGTGTGGATGGTTCAGACCAGGCTGAACCGGTAAAAGAGCCTCTATCGGTTCTACGATTAGTTCGCAGCTACTTCGAAAGCGATAATAGACCTCTATCGCAGCGTACGGGTGCCTTCGTCGGTTTCCGCAACGCACAAGACGGCATTTTGCACTGCTTCCGTACTCAGCGGAACATGCGAATTCACTTTATCGTGCTCGTGGCCGTTCTACTTTCAGGCCTGCTGCTTAATTTCGATAACCGCGACATGCTCGTGCTGCTGTTTGCCATTACGCTGGTTATTGTGTCGGAGATGTTCAATACCGCGGTCGAGATCATCGTGGATATGGTGACCGAGCACTATAACCCGGCCGCGAAGTTGGCCAAGGATGTCGCGGCTGGGGCGGTGCTGCTCTCCGCTATGAACGCTATCATCGCCGGAGTTCTTATCTTCTTCGGCCAAAAGAAGCTGGTGCAGATTCAGGAACAGATGCGTCAGAACACAGGCCCCGACATCGTTCAGGTGGTCGTTATCGGGGTTGTGGCGCTCGCGTTATTGGTCATTATCTCCAAACTGCTAAGTAACACCGGCTCCCCCTGGCATGGCGGCATCATCAGCGGGCACACGGCTCTCGGCTTTCTTCTGGCCATGACCATCTTCTTTACCGCTGCCAACTCTTACATTGCCGTGCTTGCCGTGTTGTTGGCCGTGCTTATCGCGCATAGCCGAGTAGAGGCAGGAGTTCATTCCGTGAGAGAGGTCATTCTTGGTGCTGTCATCGCCATTTTTCTTACCTCCCTGGTCTTTCGACTCATGCCGCTCGTTCGCAGCTGGACAATGCACCGTGTAACATCGCCTGCTGCAGCGATGCACAGCGTGGGTAGACCCTCAGACCAGCTTTCACAGACGCCGCATAAAATAAATGAGCGCGCTTTAGACCCGTCTTCGAGTCATTAACCATGCTTGCCATGAACCGAAAAAAGAGACATCGTTCTAAACGGCCATCCGAAACGGAGGTTCCGAGTCCGCAGCCCCGAACCGGCGTGCGCTGGGTATGGGGCGTTGTGGTGGGAATGGTACTTGTAGGGGCAACTCAGGCGCTACTTGCCCGTCCAAATGATCGTCTTACGGTCTCTTCTTTGCCGGCTACAACGACGCCGAGACCCTCTCAAATGCTCATTGCGCTTTTTATTGCGTTTCTGCTCATTCTGGTGAACGGTCTGTTTGCCATGGCGGAATACGCTCTTATTATGGTGCGCAAAACCCGGTTACATCAACTTGCAGACGAAGGGCTGCGCAGCGCCCAGTTGGCGCTGAAGATGACATCGGGTGAACAGCTCACTCGGCTGATGGCCACCATACAGATCGGGGTTACTGTGGTCGCCACACTCTCCTCCGGCTTGGCCGCGAGTAGCACGGTGGAACCCTTAGCCGACTGGTTGCGAGCGCACCTGCCTACGGTGTTTGCCTTGTATGCCGGCACCATCGCCCTGCTGGTTGTTACCTTACCTGTAGCGGTGCTAACGCTTGTTGTCGGGGAGGTTGCGCCGAAAAGTTTAGGCTTGCAGTATGCGGAGCGCATTGCGTTGGTGGCGGTCTATCCGCTCAGTTGGTTGCAAACCTTGCTAGTTCCTGCCGTCTCGTTACTTACCGCCCTGTCTAACCTTGTGCTAAAGCCCTTTGGCGGGACGGCCAGCTTCTCTCCGCCGGCGATCAACGAAGAGGAGATCAAGCTGTTGGTGGAGGCCAGCGAAAAGCAGGGGGTTCTGGAAGCTGAAGAGACCGAGATGATCGAGTCGATTCTCGATTTCGGCGATACGCCTGTGCGTAAAGTGATGACCCCACGCATTGACATTACGGCCTTTGAGATAGGAGGTTCGTTATCGGAACTTGTTCGCCTCATCGGGGAGTCGGGGCATTCACGTATTCCGATCTATGAAGGCGATATGGATAACATTATCGGCATTGTGCATGCGAAGGATTTGCTCGGTCTCACCGTAAGCACGGAGGCAGGCGAGGGGGATATACGGCGCATCATGCGTCCGGCCTACTTTATTCCAGAGACCAAGAAGATCGGCGAGCTGCTATCGGAGTTCCGCAGAAGCCGCCAGCAGATCGCCATCGTGCGCGATGAATATGGGGTCACATCGGGCTTGGTCACCATCGAAGACCTGCTTGAGGAGATTGTGGGCGATATTCAGGATGAATACGATACGGAAGAGCCGATGGTTAGTGAGATTGATAGCCACACCTATCTTCTCGACGGGCGTATGAGCCTAGAAGACATTAACGAACGGTTCGAGCTTCATCTCCCTGAGGAGGAGGCCGATACCATCGGCGGGTTTGTGTTTGCTCTTTTGGGACGGCAGGCCCAGGCAGGCGAAGAGGTGGTTTACGAGGGGATTCGCTTCTGTGTGGAAGCTACCGATGGGCGACGCATTACCAAAGTGAAAATGGAGCTGCCAATACCACCTCAGGCGGAGAACGAGGAGGTGGATGATGAGCAGGCAGTGGTGAACGATAAGACGCAGGAAGAAAAACCAAGCGGTTTGGAGAGATAGAGCCATGCCAAGTGAGTTGCATAGCTATGTGGAGGATTTTCTGAGCTATATTGCGCGAGAACGTGGTTTTTCGCAAAACACGGTGGCAGGCTATCGTACAGACCTGGGGCAGTTTCTCCTCTTAGCCCTGCAACGCGGTGCCCGCACCGTGGTGGACCTCACCGAGACGCACGTGCTGGCCTGGATTGCGCAGATGCAGGAACAGAAGTTTTCTGAAAACAGCATTGCGCGAAAACTTGGGGCTTTACACTCTTTCGCACGCTATTTGGTGGTAGCCGGTGCGCGCAAAGACGATTTCATGGCCAACATCCCTAGCCGAAAACGCCCGGCACGGTTGCCACGTGCGCTTTCGATGGACAGTGTGGAACGGCTGTTGCATATTCCAGACCCTCAAGACCCGCGTTCCCTGCGCGATCAGGCGCTTTGTGAACTGCTTTACGCTACCGGCCTAAGGGTATCCGAGCTTTGCGCACTTACCGTTGACGATGTGGATTGGGAGTCGGGGATGATCCGCTGTTACGGAAAGGGGCGCAAGGAGCGACTGGTGCCCATGGGGAAAACAGCGGCCGATTATTTGGCGCTTTACTTGGAAAAAAGACGACAGGTATTGCAGACCGGCCAAGAGCCTGTTCCTCGTGAGCGTAAACGGGGCCGACCACGCGCCACCGGAATCGGGCTGAAGGAAGCGGCAAGCCCCTATCTATTTCCGAACCAACGCGGCGGAATGTTAACCCGTGTGCAGGTGCGGCTGATATTGCGCGAGCGAGCTACCAAAGCGGAGATTCATGAGCCGGTTTCTCCTCACGTCATCCGCCACTCTTTTGCCACGCATCTATTGTCGCAGGGGGCCGATCTGCGCACCATTCAAGAGCTTTTGGGGCATCGCCAAATCACCACCACCGAAATCTACACCCACGTCAGCAATCTTCGGCTGAAAGAGGTCTACAAGCAGAAGCATCCACGGGCGAAGTGAAGAAAAAAACTGCTTTTTATTGACAAATTACTTCTACTAATAATAAACGCAAAAAAGAAATGGTTGGATAGTTGTTCAATTCCGCCTAAGCCGATGAACGACGGAGAGATAGGCCTCGGCGGCGTGATCTATCTCGTCTACGGTGTTGTGACGGCCAATGCTAAAGCGAATGCCGCTTGCTGCAAGAGAACGCGGAAGTCCGAGGGCTAAAAGAACATGAGAAGGCTCGATGGAGCCGGAGGAGCAGGCGGCCCCGCTGGAGACGGCAATGCCGAGACGGTCGAGATTCATCAGCAGGGTCGCGCCCTCAATGCCTTCCACGGAAACGTTAAGAAGGCCCGGAAGGTGGTTGTGCCGATGGCCATTTATGCGGAGGTCTGGGCATCCCTCTAGAAGTTTCTGTTGGAGCCTATCGCGAAGTGCTGCGATGGTTACGGCATCGTTTTGGCGCTGCGCCATCGCAAGTTCTGCCGCTTTACCAAAGCCAACAAGGGCCGCCACATTCTCGGTACCGGCTCGTTTTTCCCTTTCCTGCGACCCACCATAGAGGATGGGGGATACTTTCAGCCCCTGACGAATATAGAGGGCACCGGCCCCTTTAGGGCCGTAGAGCTTATGAGCGCTAAGGGAAAGAAGGTCGCAATTCAGTTCGCGTACATGGATGGGGAGAAGACCCGCTGTTTGCACGGCATCTGTATGAAAAAGCGCTCCCCGCTCATGTGCGATGGCGGCTATCTCGGCAATGGGCTGTATCGTTCCGATCTCGTTGTTGGCGTGCATGATGGAGACAAGTGTCGTAGAGTCGGTAATGGCTTCGGCAACGGCCTGAGGCTCTACCACCCCATCGGGATTTACCGGAACCACCGTCACCCGATAGCCGAGCGTCTCCAAAAAGTGAGCGGAATGGAGCACAGCATGGTGTTCTATAGCGGAGACCACAAGATGGTTTTTGAAGGGTGGGGCTGCTAACATGGTGCCGATAATGGCCAGGTTGTCGGCCTCGGTGCCGCTTGAGGTGAAGTAGATTTCGCTGTAGTCGGCCCCGATAAGAGCAGCTACCGAATCGCGCGCCGAATCGAGAGCGGCCCGCGCCTCACGTCCAAGCCGATGGATGCTAGAGGGGTTGCCAAAGCTCTCTTGAAGCCAAGGCAACATCGCCTCTAACACCTCCGGCTCGACGGGGGTGGTAGCCGCATGATCCAGATAGATTATCTTGTTCGTTGCCACAGCAGGTTTTCCGGCGACGCTTAAACGATAACGCCCTCAATCTCTCTTTCGGGTATACCGGTATAACTCTACTCATCGGAGGAGAGAGTTGTTCCCATGCAGGCGCTAGCGCCGTCGGAGAAAGGCGGGAATATCAATATCTTCGGGCGTAACCCGTTCTGGCTCCTGCGGTTTGGTTGGCTGGGGCGGGGCCGGTTTCTGAGTGGAGGAAGGCTGTTGCCCCGTCGGCTGCTGCGGCCGACTGTCCACACTGCCAAAACCGGTGGCGAGCACGGTGATGCGCACAGCGCCCTCCATGCTGGGGTCTGGAACCCATCCGTAGATGATATTCGCATCGCGCTGGTCGCACAGTTGTGCGATCTGGTCGGCAGCCTCATTGAACTCGGAGAGGGTAAGGTCGTTGCCCGATGTCACATTCACAAGCACGCGGGTAGCCCCGTTGATGCTGGTTTCTAGCAGTTGGGAGGAGACGGCCATTTGGGCCGCTTCGACGGCACGGTGGTCGCCTTCGGCCATTCCGATGCCCATAAGTGCCGGGCCGGCGCCGGTCATGATGGCTTTCACATCGGCGAAGTCCACGTTGATCATACCGGGGATGGTGATGATGTCGGAGATGCCTTGAACGCCTTGGCGGAGAACATCATCGGCGGTTTTGAAGGCGTCTACCAGCGTCATATGGCGATCGCTTATCGAGAGAAGGCGTTGGTTTGGCACCACGATGATGGTATCCACACGTGCTTTCAGGGTCTCGATGCCCTCTTCGGCGAGGCGTTCGCGTAGAGGGCCTTCAAACTTAAAAGGCTTTGTGACAACGGCCACGGTAAGGGCGCCGATCTCCCGTGCAATTTCGGCGATGATAGGCGCCGCGCCCGTGCCGGTTCCACCGCCCATGCCGGCAGTAATAAAGACCATATCTGCCCCGTCGAGCACTTTTTTGATCTCGCTTTTGCTCTCTTCGGCGGCCGTGCGCCCCAAGTTCGGGTCACCGCCGGCTCCCAAGCCGCGCGTGGAGTTTTCCCCGAGCTGAAGTTTGCGGTTCGCTTTGGAGATGTTAAGCACCTGGACGTCGGTATTCATTGCAATGAACTCGACGCCCGTAAGGCCGGCCTCAATCATGCGGTTCACCGCGTTGGTGCCACCACCGCCAACACCAACGACTTTGATACGTGCGGAACCGAGGTCGGGCAGATTGCTTCCAATCAGGTTATTATTTATCATCGGCAGGTATATCCCCCTTTAATATTTCGTGTGTTAGTTTGCGCCCCTATCCGTTAGATAAGCTATACATCGAAAAGCCTACGAAACCATTTAAGCAGGCCTGGCAGTAGTCCTGTCGCTCGGCGGTAAGAAGCCTGCATCGGTGCTTTCAACTGGCGTTCGGCGCCATAGCGCAGAAGCCCTACGGCTGTGGCATACATGGGGTGGGTCAAAGTCTCACCCAGTCCACCAAGTCGCGCCGGGGTGCCCAGCCGCACCGGCAAGGCCAGCACATCGTGAGCCACCTCTTCACACCCGGCCAAAAGGCTTCCGCCACCGCTTAGCACGAGGCCTGCGGGCACCTGGCCTAACAGGCCCTCCGATTTTAGATCGTCTCGCACCATCTCGAAAAGCTCTTGCATGCGAGGCTCAATAATATGCACCAGCTCCATACGAGGAAGTCGTCTCGATTTTTCCCGTCCCAACTGGTGGACTTGCACAAGTTCATCCTCGATGACGAGTTTGGGCGAAGCGCTGCCGCTTTCGGTTTTGAGCCTTTCAGCCTCTTCCGGGGCGACGGTTAAGCCGTAGGCAAGATCGTTTGTCACATGGTTGCCCCCGATGGGAACAACAGAGGAGTGACAGATGGCTCCATTTTGAAACACCGCCACATCCGATGTACCGCCTCCAATATCCACCAAACAGACGCCAAGTTCCTTCTCCGCTTCCAGCAGCACGGCTTCTGCGGTGGCGATCGGTTCGAGAACCGACTCGATAACGGCAACTCCCGCCCGCCTCACGCACTTCTCGACGTTTTCCAGAAAAGTTGTGGCCCCATGTACGATATGCAGGCTTACCTCGAGCTGCTTTCCACTTAAGCCTATAGGGTCGCGAATGCCGCATTGCCCATCTACGGTAAAGCCGCGCGGAATGGTATGAAGGATGCGTCTGTCTGGCGGCAGCGTGATGTTGCGGGCCACCTGAACGGCATGGGCGACATCCGCCGGTGTGATCTCATGATTGGGTTGGGAGATGGTAATGCTGCCCTCACTGTTTAAAGAGGCGATATGTTCCCCTGTGACCCCTACATAGGCAGCCTCAATATCGTAACCGGCCTGTTGCACAGCTTTCGAGAGCGCCTGTTCTACCGAGCGAGCGGTGGCCTCTAAATCCACAACGACCCCTCGCTTGATCCCCTGAGACGGCTCCAACCCTATACCGGTCACCACGATCTCTTGGGGACCGTGCAGCTCAGCGATAAGCGCACATATTTTGGTGGTTCCTATATCGAGTGCGGCAATTGTTGGCTTTTTGGGCACGCTATCCGTTCCGTGTCATAAGATTTAGATTCCTTCACCGATCTCCGATTTTGGGGTGATCGGAGCGGGATTATAGCCGGCTTGCTGAGCGGCGGCTTCTTCCTGCTGGCGTTTTCTGGCCAGCGCAAGGTTGTTCAGATAGTAGCGCCGGATGAGAGAGAGGTTGTTGAACACCCGCGCTCCGAGGACGAGAACGGCCACAAAGGCCAAGTTAATGCCGAGATGATCGCCGATCCAGGCGAGCAGAGCGGCCAGCAAGGTATTAAGGATGAACCCGCTCGTAAAGATATCGTTTTGAAAACGGCCTTCGATGCCGGCACGTATGCCTCCGAACACAGTATCTAGACCGGCGAGGGCGGCCAGCGACAGATAGGGGGCCAATTGAGGCGGAACTTGCCATTTGAACAGTGAGAAGGCCTCCGTTCCCATCGCTGCACCGGCAATGAGACCGGTTACCGGTAAAAGAACTTGCCAAGATTTCATTTTGGTGTCTCGTTTACATCGGAAGATGCTGGCACACGACCATAACGCATTTGGGTACTGCCCGCGTAGGCAGGAATATGGAGTTTCTGAATTCGTTCTACCTTAACCATGGTGGGGCTAACTTCGCGAAGTTGTTGCAAAAGACCGCCCGGCAGATTTAAGCCACCCCAAAGAGCATTGGGGTCCCCAATGGCCTGGATGACATAGGGAGGTGTGGTAGGCACACCGTTTACCTGGATGACAGGCCCCACGCAGCGAATGGCGCTTGTGGCTACAATGCGCTGACCGTTCACGGCAATGGCTTCGGCACCGGAGGCGCGCAGTTCGTTAACGACCTCTTCAATATCCGTGTCATGAATGAGGTTTTGCATGGTGTAAGGTTCATTTGCGGAGACCGACTGTTTTGTGTTGTCGTTGAGGATCACCTCGACACCGGGGCCGACAAGATCGGTTAGCCCTGCGAATTTGCGGGCGTCCTTTAGCTCTTGGTTGATGGTGTCGGCGCCACCCCTTCGACGGGCAAGCTCGTCGTTGAGTTTTTGGTTTTCATCTCGAAGGTGCTTAATTTCGCTTTGGTAGTCCTCAAGTTTTTTGGCCGTATCCATGCTGCTACCGTAGACGAACCCTTCGCGTTGGGGGCCTGTGCCGGCACGAGAGAACTGGGTAACAACTCGCCAAGTAGCCGAAAGAATAAGCCCTAAGATGAAGCAGAGCGCCGTGAGCTGCCAAATAAAGGATCGGTGACTTATGTTAGAGGTAAAAATGTTCATCCTTGCGTTTTGCTCCGTTCGTTCCTTGGCGATAGTGGCATGGAATGGGCTGTGCTCGACGCCTCCGGTTGGGAGGTCGCTTTCAGATAAGCGAGCCGCGGAATGCCCGCCGGATGCGATGGACACGTAAGATTGACAACAGAAAGTAGTTGTGCAACGTTAGGTTGTAGTTCATAAATCCGATTCAAGAGAGCGATTTTCTGTTCTATTTCCTCCGCCTGGCCGAAGAGCACTCGCATACCATCTGACATATTTAAGCATATATTTCGCTCAGAATCAACCTCCACGCCTGCAATGGCAGGATGATTTTCTATTCGACTCTGTTTGAGAATGATAAGTAAAGCGCCGATCTCTATGTCATCGAGCGGTTTGCCGCAAACCACGGTCTCTTGCGGCAAACGGATAGTGGGTAGGGTAGGCAGAGAGCTGCGCGCTAATCGAATGGGCACTCCTTCGTCATCCATTTCGTAGGTTGTGGAGCCGACAACGAGGCGGCAAAAGGGCTGACGTGTGCCGATGACCAGCTGCAAGGTGTGCGGGAAATGGCGAACAAGATGCACCGAACGCACCCATGGCAAATGGTGCAGTGCTCGGCGAACCGAACTTGTGGGCGCTAAAAACCAGTTATGCCTCAACAGCTTTGCGGCTGTTTGTTGGGTTTGTGCGATCTCTTGGGGCGATAGGCCGGAAAGCCCCTTGAGGGTCACGTTGCGTACACGCAAATAGGGCGAGGTGAAGAGGGCACAGGTCACCTCGATGAAAAAGAGGAGCGACAGCGTGCCCACCACGCGCCGACGTTTTTGTGCTGTCGGACGATAACTCTTTGGGGGGAGATCAGCCATCATAAGCCGTGGTCGTCTCCTGTTTTGGGATAGCCGCATGGCGGAGGGCACAGCGGATGAGCCGCTCAACCAGATCGGTAAACGAAATTCCGGCAAAGGCAGCCGCATCGGGTAAGAGACTTGTAGGCGTCATGCCCGGAATCGTGTTCACTTCTAAAACCAACGGTTCCTGGTTCTTGACGATCATGTCGGTTCGGGACATTCCACGGCATCCCAATAGCTCATGGCAGCGTAGTGCAACCTGCTGGGCTTTTGCAAGCACCTCCGAAGGAAGCCGTGCCGGGAGGATATGCTCACTACCACCAATAGTGTATTTGCTATTATAATCATAATAAACCGATTTCGGAACTATCTCCACAACCGGCAACGCTTCCAAGTCGCCGGACTCCGGGTGTTCCAGAACGCCTACTGTTATCTCGGTGCCAGATACATACGGTTCAATAAGTGCCAAAGCATCGTAGTAGAGGGCGGTTTCTATCGCGGTCTCAAGCTGTTCCGGACGTTCCACAAGGGTACACCCCACGCTGGAGCCTTCTTCGTTGGGCTTTACGAACACAGGAAGGCCGCCCCATTGCGACGCGATGTTGTCCAATAGCGAAGTTAGCGGTGGGATTTTTCCACGTGCCACGGCGATGTCGGGAACGGTCGGTAGACCGTTAGCGCGAAAGAGTTGTTTGGAGATATGCTTGTTCATTGCCAAAGCGCTGGCCAAAACGCCTGAACCCGTGTAGGGTATGCCGAGTAGATCGAGGAGGCCTTGAACTCTGCCATCTTCCCCGTTTCGCCCATGCAAGGCGATGAAAACGACATCGGGACGCTCGACGGTTTGGGCAGGCAAAAAGCGCTGAAGTTGTTTTTCTAGCCATTCGGCGCCCGGCAGCGGTTTTCCTGCTCCCGACAGGCTCACTAAATGCTCTACGGCCAAGCGAAACAGAGCGTCCATGTCGGCTCCGGTGGCCTCGTAGCGCGATGGATCGAGCGCTTCGAGAATCATTTTGCCGCTCGACAGGGAGACGGCTCGCTCGGAGGAGTTGCCTCCCATTAAAACGAGTACTTTGCATTTTCTATCGGTCGGGTTCATTCGGCAAGCCCTGCCTGCTGGACAAGATGGAAGAAGGTGATGGCTTCCTCCCGAATATCGCCGGCCCCAAGAAACAGCACGATATCGCCGGGCTGGGCTAAAGCGCGCAGCATTTTGGGAGCATCGGTTTTATCGGGGAGGAAAATGGCCGGGATAGAGGGTTTTAAACGCACGACGCCATGCACGATATCGGCTGCACGCACGCCGGGAATGGGGCGCTCACGTGCCGGGTAGATATCGGTAACGATAACCGCATCGGCTTCAGAGAGGGCTGCAGCGAACTCGTTGAGAAAGTCTCGGGTTCGACTGTAGAGATGGGGTTGAAATACCACGAGAAGGCGAGAATAGGGGTGGGCTTGACGCTGGGCCGCAAAGGTGGCATGTATTTCCGTTGGGTGGTGGGCATAGTCATCTATAATCTGGATGGTGCCCTTCGGCAGGCTCACTGTACCGATCGGCTCCTGTCGGCGTTCCACACCGGTAAATGCGGCCAGTCCTTGCACGATCTGTGTCTCGGTAAGACCGAAGAGCTGTCCGGTTATAGCGGCTGCAAGGGCGTTGAGCAGATTATGTCGGCCTGGAAGAGGAAGGGTTATTGTTAGCTCACGCCCCCCAAAGTTCCAAAGGAAGCGAGTGTGTTGACCCTCCTCTAGAATTTTAACATCGTTGAGGCTGTAGGTGTAGAGGGCGCAGGGCGGGTGGAAGGTCTTGAGAAGCTGCTGCACCCCCGGATCGTCGCGGCAAACGATCAGCGCCCCATCGGCAGAGCGGATTTGAGCAGCGAAATTGCGAAAGCCGTTCACCACATTTTCTGGGGTTTGATAGTAGTCCAAATGATCGGCCTCGATGTTGGTGATCACGGCATAGTGAGGATGAAGATGCAGAAAAGAGCCGTAGGCTTCGCATGCTTCGGTAACGAAGGGAGCCGATGGCGCGCCGATACGAGCGTTCCCACCGAGCTGAGGCACTTCGGCGCCGACGAAAACGGTAGGGTTTTTGCCGGCCTGTTGCAACATAACGCCGATCATCGCCGTGGTGGTGGTTTTGCCGTGTGTGCCGGCTACGGCCAGGGTGGGGCCGGGGTGTTCGTCCATGAGGGCACCGAGAAAGGCCGCTCGCGAGAGGACAGGCAGCCCTCTGCGATAGGCCTCTTGCAACTCTGGATTGTCTTCTGGAACGGCAGCCGAGGCAACCACCATTTCAACGGATGGCGCGAGGTTTTCACGCGCATGAAAATCGAATATCTCGGCACCCTCCTTTAAAAGCCTGGCCACGGCCGGGTTGGAATCGGCCTGCGCATGAGGGTCGGAACCGCTTACCTTTACCCCTCTACGCAAGGCCGACTGGGCGAGGGCGCTCATCCCTACACCGGCAATGCCGATGAAATGAATATGTTTTGGCAGCTCTTTGAGCATAGCGCGAAGATTCCTGATTCCTATTTTAAAGAAGCTATTTTACCCTGTTGGGCCTCGACGAGGGAGAGAATTTCGTTGGCGACCGATTCGGCCGCGTCGGGGCGGCCCAAAGCCAAGGCAGCATAATGCATCTGTTCACGGCGGGTCTCTTCGTCCTGCAGCCCCAAAACAAGTTGTGCCAGCCGCTCAGGGGTTAACGAAGCTTGGGGGAGCAACAGGGCGGCTCCGGCCTGCTCCAAAGCGCGGGCATTATGGGTTTGGTGGTCGGCATAAGCTGTCGGCAAGGGTACAACAATGGAGGGGAGGCCATTGGCTAAAATCTCTGAAAGGCTAGAGACACCGCCACGGCACAGCACGAGATCGGCAGCGCGATAGGCGTAGGCCATCTGTTCCGTTTCTAGGAATGCAAAAGGATGGTAGCCCTCTCTATTTGCCAGGCCACACCCTTCTAACTGGGCTGAGAACTCGGAGAAGTCGCGCTTTCCTATCTGATGAAGCACCTGCACTCCGGCCTCCAGCAAAACGGGCG
Source organism: Chthonomonas sp. (assembly GCF_035294505.1). Taxonomy (NCBI): domain Bacteria; kingdom Bacillati; phylum Armatimonadota; class Chthonomonadia; order Chthonomonadales; family Chthonomonadaceae; genus Chthonomonas; species Chthonomonas sp. Next base: position 49,903 of record NZ_DATGKU010000154.1, read on the forward strand.
TCGTTTCCAGAACCACCCGATTAATGGCACGCGCACCTTGACTGCCACCAAGTACCAGTAGGGTGAAGCGATTGGGGAACAGACCGGGAAAGTGCTGTCTTGCCTCTCGAGGCGTGATCTGTTTCGGAGCGATGATGCCTTTTCGCAGCGGCAAACCCGTAAGTACCACGCGATCCGGCGGAAAGTAGGCGGCAGAAGCGGGAAAAGCGATACAGATGCGCTGTGCCCATCTGGCAAGAAACCGATTGGTGCGCCCCGGCACAACATCGGGAGCACAGATAACGGATGGAATGCCCTCACGAGCGGCCGCCAACACAGCCGCTGCGGCCACATAGCCACCTGTGCCGAGCACCACTTCGGCCCGAAACCTTCGAAGATAGGTGCGTGCCTCCTTGTAGCCGTTCCAAAGCGACCAGAGAACCAACAAGGTTGAAGGAGAAAGCAGTTTGCGAAGTTTGCGTGCGGTAATAGGCTGAAAAGGCCAGCCGTATTCTGGAACGAGTTGGGCTTCCATGCCGTTCGCGCTGCCGATATAAAGCACCTCCGCTTCGGGACGAAGTTTGGTAAGGCTTTCGGCTACGGCCAGAGCGGGAAAGATATGACCACCGGTTCCTCCTCCGGTCACCACGATTCTCATGGCGAACCCTCCCATGTTGGAGATGAAGGGATCTTCTCTGTGGCCGGCCGTTTGGAAAGAACGGCCTGGTGTGCGATGTTCATAAGCAGTCCGATAGCGGCCAGCATGAGAACAAGAGATGTCGAACCATAGCTGATGAAGGGTAGAGGAACGCCCGTTGCCGGAATCGAGTCGGAAGCCACGGCAACATTCACGATGGCCTGCCAGGTGATGAGAGCCGTTAAGCCGGCAGCAAGAAGCGCCCCAAAACGGTCGGGCGTGTAGCGTGCGATGGCGAAGCCGCGCCAGCTGATAATGCCAAAAAGCACCAATAAGACGCAAACCCCTACCAGTCCCGTTTCTTCGGCATAGGTTGCAAAAACGAAATCCGAATCGGCTTGTGGAAGGTAGTATTTCTCCCGTCCGTTGCCCAGCCCAAGCCCCGTCCATTCCCCGGAGCCTACGGCCAAACGTGCATGATAGATTTGATAGCCGATGCCCTGAAGGTCTTTTTGGGGATGCAGAAAGGCGAGAATTCGCTCTTGTCGGTTTCCGCCGGCCCTCCCAAAAAGGCTTGTGATAAGCACCAAAAAGGCGATCATGCCGGCGAAAAGCAGAAGGTGTCGTTTGCGCACACCGGCCAGAAAGAGTTGGGTAAGCAAGGTAAGGAACAACACAAAGGCGGTGCCGAGGTCGGGCTGTCTCTCAATGAGCATGAGATAAAGGAGGCTCACCAGCAAAACAGGTGCTAAATGCTCGATGGAAACAACCGTTTTGGTGCGGCGAGAACGTGGCAACTCTTTTGAACCTTCGATACGGGGCACCGAGAGGCGGGCAGCTACATAGAGGATAAGGCAAAGCTTGGCAACTTCGGAGGGTTGAAAGCTGAGTGGGCCAAGGTGTATCCAGCGAGCTGCACCGTTCATTCGAATGCCTATGTGGGGAAGGTGAACCGCTATGAGCAGCCCAATCCCTACAAGCAGCGCGGGGATGGCGGCGACGCGCAACCGACGATAGTCGGTGTAGAGAAGCAGGCCAAGCACACAGAAGCCGATGAAAGCGCCGAGCGCTTGCCGTTTTACAAAAAAGAACGGATCGTGAGCTAGGTGCACGTTATAGAGGGTTTGGGCATAACTGGTATCTAGAACCATCCAAAGCCCAATCACCGTAAGAACAACGGCGGTAACGAAAAGCCCAAGCTCCGGTTGGCGCGATGTGTTCATCGTTCATGCCCCTCAAGAAGGGTTTTAACGGCGGAGCGGAAAGCGGCACCACGCGCTTCAAAATTGGCAAACATGTCGAAACTTGCACATGCAGGCGATAGCATGACTATATCTCCGGGCGACGCAAGTGAGTGTGCCGTGTGGACCGCTTCATCCAACGAAGCCGCACGATAGATGGCCTGAAACCCTCCTTTTCTAAAGGTCTGCTCCATACGTTCGGCCGCCTCACCGATGAGCACAAGGGCTTTCGCATGGCGCAAAAGCGCTGGCGTGAGCGGCGCAAAGTCCAAGTTTTTCTCCGCTCCGCCGGCAATCACGATGGCCGGCTGCGATAGCGCTTCCAACGAGCGTACGGCGGCGGCGATGTTGGTGCACATGCTGTTGTTGATATAGATGATTCCCTCGCTCTCGGCAACAAGCTCCATACGATGAGGTACCCCTTTGAAACGACGGACGGCCTCCACGACGGCTTCCGGGTTGGCCCCAAGAAGCAGAGCTGTTATCGCGGCGGCCAGCACGTTCTCCATGCTGTGAATGCCGGGCAGAGATTTTGGAAAATCAGCTAAAGCCAAGAGACGGATGGTTGCAGTCGAAGGGGAGCGGTAGAAAAGCCAATCCCCTTTGCGCCATGCGGCGATGGGGCCTTCCGGCTCTCTGTAAGCGCTAAACCAACAGAGTGTTGCCGGAAAGTCGCTGATATTCAGCGTTTGCGTGACGGGGTCATCGGCATTAAGAACGGCGAAATCCTCGGCTGTTTGATAGGCGAAGAGCCGCGCTTTTGTCTGGGCGTACTCCTCTAGGTTTGCGTACCTGTCCAGGTGGTCGGCGGTGATGTTGGTAAGCACGCCTATTTTCGGTCGAAAACTCTGCGTCCATTCAAGCTGAAAACTCGATACTTCCGCTACGAGCACTGTCGGGGTGGCGGCATCTTGTTGCCTCGCCGCCTCCACCAACGTTTTTTTGATCTCATCGGCGCTGATGTTGCCGCAGGGGATGGCGGGGATATCGCTCTGTTTTAGCATGGCGGCAACGAGCAGGGTGGTGGTGGTTTTGCCGTTCGTGCCGGTTATGGCCACAATGGGTAGGTCGGTAAGGCGATAGGCCAGCTCTATCTCCGACCAGATGGGAATACCCTTTTGGAGGGCGCACTGAAGAAGGGAATTCTGCTTCGGTACGCCGGGGCTGGTAACGACGAGTTGCGTATTCGGATGGAAAGCGTTCTCTGGGGTGGCCGGCGCGCGTAGGGAAACGCCCATCTCTCTTAATTTCGCTATCGTTGTTGCCGGCAGCTGTTCGGGCTGCTTTTGGTCGGCCACCAGCACCTCTGCGCCGAGTTGGTGCAGGACCTCTGCGACGGCAAGGCCGCTTCTGCCGGCACCCACCACGGTAATCTGTTTCCCTTTCCAGTCGCCAATAGGTTGCATCCCTAGTATCTCCAAAGCAGCGCGAGCGCTGCGCATACGAGGCCTGCCAGCCAAAAGCGAAGCACCACCTGGGTCTCGGGCCAACCTAGCTCCTCAAAGTGATGATGGAGCGGCGTGCGAAGAAACACGCGATGGGTTTTCGCGTAGTATAGCCCACGGCGCCTGCGGCGATATTTGAAAACGAGCACCTGGATGACAACGGAGACCAGTTCGGCCCAGCAGACTAGAGAGGCCACTAAAAACCCCACCTCTTGTTTCCCCATAATCGCCGCGCCGGCCAGGCCAGCCCCAATGGCTAAAGAGGCCGTGTCGCCCATAAAAACGCGCGCAGGGTGGGCATTCCACCAGAGAAAACCGGCCAGAGAACCCGCCAGCGCAATGCAGAAGAAAGCGACGTTTGGCTCGGTGGAGAAGACCAGCACGGCCAGCGCCAGCGCTGTTATGAGGTTTAGCCCTGCGGAGAGGCCATCGAGACCATCTGCGAAATTGGTTGCGTTGGAAAACCCCACGATCAGCAGGAGGCAGAACAGATAGTAGAAACCGTAGAGGGCGATGGGGCTGTAGGAACCGAGTTGCACCGGAGCGATGTTGACCAGAGTGATGCCGGGGGGCGAAGAGAGCGCCAACCAAAGGACGAAGAGAGCGGCGACAAGGCACTGCGCCAGGAATTTTTCGCGTGCACGTAGGCCGAGGTTCTTTCCCCTTTTGAGGCTAAGGTAGTCGTCTAGAAAGCCAATGGCGCCAAACGCCAGGGTGAGGAGCAAAAGGGGAAGGAGCTTGAGATCGCCGATGAGGTGTCGGTGCATGTCCCACTGGAAAAAGCCGATATAGGCCAACATAACAAGCGTAAGCCCAAAATGGATGAGAAGGCCTCCCATGGTGGGCGTGCCCTGCTTTTTGGTGTGGGTATACGGGGCATCCTCGCTGATGTTTTGCCCGATTTGTAAAGCTCGCAGGTGTGCGATCAGTCTTCGCCCAGGCAGAGCGGAGAGAAGAAAAGCTGCAATGAATCCAAAGATGAGCTTAGCCATGCGTTTCTCCTATTGGCGTTCCTGTTAGGGCGCCCACGATCTGCTCCATCTGCATGGCACGGGAGCCTTTAATCAGCACCGTGTCGGATGGCTGAACATACATGCAAATGTCTTTCGCCGCCTCTTCGGAAGTTGCGAAGTGCTGGTGGGTGAGCGTGGCGCCTGCTTGAAGATGCCTCCTTGCCTCTTCAGCGATCTGTTGGGCGAGGTCGCCAACGGTAATAAGAAGACGTACGCCTATTTTTGCAACGGCTTGTCCCACCATGCGATGGGCTTCCGGCGCAAAGTCGCCCAACTCCTTCATATCACCTAACACGGCCACGCGGTTTTCCGAGCCTGTGAGGGTCGAGAGCGTTTGCAGGGCGGCCAGCATACTTTCCACGCCGGCATTATAGCAGTCGTCGAGAATACATGCCCCGTTTTGTGCGCGGCGTGAGGTCATGCGGCCCTCCGCTCCTGACCAGCGCGATAGAGCCGTTAGCGCCTCTTCGAGAGAAACTTCCAAGGCGAAGGCCACCGCCAAAGCCGCCGCGGCATTGTGTGCCTGGTGGGCCCCCAAGGCCGTCATCTGCACCGTGTGGCGATGACCATTCACGTCTAAGGCTAAGCGTGGACATCCACTTTCACCGACTTCAAGCGGTTTTACCGAGACATCGGCCGGTGCGCCTGTGCCGGAGAAGGTGATAATGCGGCAGGTGGAAGGAACGCGGCTACGAAGGTAGGGGAGAAAATCGCATTCCGCCGGCAAAACGGCAATGCCATTTGCGGGCAGCCGCGTGAGCAGTTCCGATTTTGCCTCGGCGATCTTTTCTCTAGAGCCTAGTAGTTCGATGTGCGCGTAGCCGATTCTGGTGATGACGCCGACGGTGGGAGAGGCGATCTCGGCGAGTCGATCAATTTGGCCTAGCCCACGCATTCCCATCTCTAAGACGGCTACCTCATGGTGAGGGGTAAGTTGGAAGAGGGTAAGCGGCACACCGATCTCCGTGTTGAGGTTTTTAGGGTTGGAGAGAGTTGCGTATCGCGCACGAAGTAAGGCTGCCGTCAGCTCTTTGGTAGATGTTTTTCCCACGCTGCCGGTGATGCCGACCAAAGGGATGGGAAAGCGGCGACGATAGTGGGCAGCCAGATCGCCCAGAGCACGAAGCGTCTCAGGCACCACGATCTGTGGGATGGGGAGATCGTCTGAAGGGGTTTTGACGACGGCGGCCGCAGCACCGCGGTCGGCGGCCTGTTGCAGAAAACGATGTCCATCCGTATGCTCGCCGGTAAGGGCAAAAAAGAGGGCACCCGGCTGAAGTGTGCGTGTATCTATGCTCACGCTCTCGACGACGGTATCGGGGCTACCGATAAGTTGCGCACCGAGCACTTCGCATGCCCATTTAACGGAAAAGAGCGGCATTTAGGGCGTTCCTCCTTGTAACGCCTCTCTGGCTACTTGGCGATCGTCAAAGGGAAACTTGGTATCGCCTATGATCTGGTAATCTTCATGACCTTTGCCAGCAATAAGCACCATATCGCCGGGTTGCGCCAGCGCCACGGCTTTATAGATGGCGGCGCGTCTATCCGGCTCTACGATGATCTGTGCCTTGATATGGGGGTCCTGTTCTGGGTTTATGTCGGCCAGAATCTCTTGAATAATGGCGTCGGGGTCTTCATGGCGCGGGTTATCTGAGGTAATGATGGCGATATCGCTCATGGTGGCGGCCAGATGGCCCATGATAGGCCGTTTGCCTCTATCACGATTGCCTCCACATCCAAAGACACAGATAAGCCGTTTAGGCTGAAGCCGAAGGGCGGACTGCAGCAGGTTCTGCAGTCCGTCTGGCGTATGGGCATAGTCTACAATGACGCTGAAGCCCCTATCGGCGGTTGGCACCGGCTCGAAGCGTCCGGGCACAGGTGGCAATGAGGCTAAACCCTGCACAATGGTTTGCCTATCTACGCCGAGCCGAAGGCAAGTGGCGATGGCGGCGAGAGCGTTTCCTACTTGGAAGGCGCCTCCGAGCGGCACGGTGATGGGCATCTCGAACCGCTCGGTGCCGGAATCGTAGCAGGCGACAAACTGCGTGGAGGTTGCCGAGAGCGTGATCGATTCGGGACGAAGTACGGCAGGGTCGGCCGCGTCTACCGAGTAGGTGATGATGTCGCCCCGTGCCAAAGTCACCAACTCTCTGCCTTCCCATTGCGAGACGTTGATGACGGAGATGAACTCGGCTTTGTCGGGACGTGGATAGAGAACCGGATATTCTGTAAAGAGGCGTGCCTTCGCGTTGAAGTAGGCCTCCATGGTTTTGTGAAAGTCGAGGTGATCTTGGGTTAAGTTGGTGAACACTCCCGCCCGAAAAGCGATGCCATCGGTGCGATAGAGGGCCAATGCATGGGAGGAGACCTCCATCACCACCGAATCGGCGCCTTGATCGCGCATGGTGGCCAGAAGTTCCTGCAGTTGGTCGGCTTCGGGAGTGGTATGCTCACTGGGCAGGGCGGCGCCATCGAGTTCGGCGCCGAGCGTGCCAATGTTGCCCACGCGTTCTCCGGCGGCACGTAAAATGTTGGCGATCATGCGGGTTGTTGTGGTCTTGCCGTTTGTTCCCGTAACCCCGATCACCTTCAACGCATGCGAAGGATCGTCGTAAAAGGCGCAGGCGAGAAGAGGAAACGCCTTGCGCGTATCCGGCACCTCAACAACGGGAATGTGCGGGGGCAACGTAATGCCAAGCGTTTCAAGAGCGTTCTGCTGTACCACCACCGCGGCCGCCCCCTGTTCAACGGCTTGGGGAGCGAACTGATGACCGTCGAAGTTTTGACCAACGAGGCATACGAAAAGCCATCCCGGGCCAACCGATCGCGAATCATGGGTAAGTCCGGCAATGAGTGGGTTGTTTGTTGAAGAGACATTGACTTTCGGCAGTCTTGCTATCAAATCGTGCAACGGTTTAGACATCGGCTTGTTTCCCAAATTGCTAGGTATTTCTTTATTTAGTATAGAACGCCGAACCGGTTTCCTGCTATCCCCTCTTCGCGCGGTCTCTATTCGGTATACGGCTCGCCGCATCGCGTGCCAATAGGGTGGAGTAGGGCCTAATTTCTCGTTTTAACCGGCAGTGCCGACGGCAGTAGGGCGACTTTTGGAAGCTGTCCGGCAGCGATGGCTTGTGTATTTTGAGGGTCATCTTGTGGAACACGCCAGAGGGCCATCAGCCGCGCAGCGATGTTGTGAAAGGCCGGAGCGGCCACCTCGGCTCCATAGTAGCGGCCGGTGGTCGGTTGGTTCACCATGACCAGGATCACGGCGCGAGGCACGGTATTTGGGTCGGCGGGAACCATGCCGATAAAAGAGCCGATGTAGGCGCCGGGGCGATATTTGGTAGCGGTACCGGTCTTGCCGGCCACGATGTAGCCCGGAATGGCGGCAGGTTGGCCGGTGCCTGAGGTAACAACACCGCAAAGCATTTGGCGCACCTCTTTGGCCACACTAGGGGATACCACCTGGCGCACCGGTGTGGGAGGGATGCGCTCCACGACACGGCCATCGCCGGAGACAAACTCGGTGACGAGGCGCGGTTGCATGAGGAGGCCGTTATTGGCGATGGCTGCATAGGCCATGGTCAGGCCGAGGGGAGTTACCATGACGGACTGGCCAAAAGCCGCGCGCGCGGTTTTTGCCGCGCAGTAAGGGGCCTCGTACTTATCGAGCGACCAGTGCCCTCGAGCAACGCCGGGCAGGGGGAGATCGGGGCGGGTAAAAAGTCCAAAGCGAGCATAGATCGCTCTTAGGCGTTGACCGCCAAGCCGCAGGCCGATTTGTGCTGCCCCGATATTGCAGGAGACACGCAGAATTTTAGCAACATCCTCGTCGCCGTGAACTTCTCCATGAGCGCAATGGATGGTACGTCCCTGCACTCGAAACTCGCCGCTGCAGTGAAAATAGGTTTGCGGGGTGATGACCCCCTCTTGCAAGGCCCCACAGACCATCAGGGGCTTAATGGTGGACCCAGGTTCATAGCAGTAGGCTGTGCAGCGATCATAGATGGAATCTGCGGGTATGGGGGGCCGTTTTTGTGGGGCGTTTGGCGGAGGATTCGGGTTGAAGCTGGGCAGGCTGACCAAGGCGCGAATATCACCGGTTTGAGGGTCTACAACGACCACAGAGACACCGTGCGGGTGAAACCGGTTCCATATACGCATGGCCTCTTCGGTGGCGATATGTTGCGCGTCGGCATCGAGGGTGGTATAGAGGTTAAGCCCGTTGTTGGCCAGACGTAGCTGATGCAGGGTGTTTGGTATCTCGCGCCGGTGGGCATCAAGCTCCACTTCGGCATAACCATCGGAGCCTTTAAGCCACCGGTTGCAGCCCTGTTCCAAACCCAGAACACCCTGCCCGTTGGCGTTAACAAAGCCGACCACCTGCGCCGCATCGGCACCGCAGAGATAGCGTCGCACGTGACTATCTTGAACGCCGAAGCCGCAGAGGTGAGCCGCTTTAAAAAGCTGTGCTTGTGTTTGGGTGAGGCCGTACTTTAGCGGATAAAAACCGTGCTCGGCATAGTGCCCTTCCGCCAGGCGTTGTTGATAGGCTGCGACGGCCTGTTGTATTTGAGTATTCAGTTGGGACAGAGGAATACCGAGGAGCATCGCCGCACGCGGGAGGTCGTTTACTAGGCGCTGTTGAAGCCGCTTGCGGGTGGCGCTATCCATATAGGGATTGGCCAGAACGGCCGGGTCGAAGCCCACGGTGCCGCTGTAGGTATCTATGGCGAGGGGGCGGTTTTCGGCGTCGAAGATGGCCCCGCGATGCGCTTTACTGGGGATATCCTCGATGCGGCTTTGAAAGGCAACCGCGCGAATTTTTCGGCCCTGAATCCCCTGTAGATAGGTTAGACGTGCCATCAGTCCCAGGTAGGTCAGGGTGATGAGGCCGCCGGCCAGTAGGAGGCGCCGTTGCAACAAGACCTCACCTTTCCTCGTGGTGCGTTTCATCTTCAGGGGGTAACTCCAAGCGTGATGGTTTTTCTTGGGTCGGCCGGAGTAAGGCCGAGTTGGGTGGCTTCCTTTTCGATGCGCGACGTCGAGCGCATCTGAGCCAAAGCGCGCTCTAGCTGCACGGAGCGCTCCTTTTCAATTCGGATTTGGGCGAGGAGTCGGTCTCGTCGAAAGCTCTCCTGGTTGAGCCAGGCACAGCAGCCAAAGTAGAGAAGTCCGAGGGCGCATGTGGGCAGTGCCACAAGCAGCACGAGATAGAGCTGAATGCCGATGGGAACGGGTGCGGTTTTTGCCGGTGCGGGAACAGGCCGTTTAGAGGAGGGGATGCTGTGACGTGGAACTTGTGGCCTGACGAGTGGGCTTCTTGCTGTTGGCATTTCACGCTCCTTGCTTAAGGTAGTGGTGGCAGGCGTCGTGCGGCACGTAAACGTCCACTACGTGCACGTGGATTACGACGCAACTCCTCATCGGAGGGGCGTACCGGTTTCTTGGTAAGGATTTCGAGTACGGGAGCCCGCGAGGAGGGGGTAGAAACACCGGATGATGCGGCGTCGAGACCCACATGCTTACCGGCTTTATAGGCGAAGAGGCGCTTCACGATGCGATCTTCTAAGGAGTGAAAGCTAATGACGACGATGCGCCCGCCGGGGTTCAGGCGTTCGATGGCGGCGGCAAGCCCGGTTTGCAACTGTTTTAGCTCGTCGTTAACGGCGATGCGTAGGGCTTGGAAGGTACGGGTGGCCACGTGGATGGAGCGCGGCCAGGCGCGTCGAGGCACGGTGCACTCCACCAAGGCTGCCAACTGACCGGTGGTTTGAATGGGGTGTCCTTTTTTTATTTCGGCATGAATGGCACGAGCGATGAGGCGTGCCCAGGGTTCTTCACCGTATTCTTTAAGAATTCGCTCCAGTTCCGTTTCCGAAACTCGTCGTAGCAGTTGTGCGGCCGTTTCGCCCGTGCTTCTATCCATGCGCATATCAAGCGGCTCGTCACGGCGAAAGCTGAACCCACGCGGGGCATCGAGCTGATAGGAGGAGACGCCAAGGTCGAAGAGTATGCCGTCGAAGGTCGCCGGTGCACCGCTGGTGGTATCGAGAATTTGGCCGAGGTGACCGAAGTCGCCATGAAGCAGGAGAATACGATTTTGTGAAGAAAACTGTTTTAGGGTACGCTGGGCAGCGGCAAGCGCATCGGCATCTCGATCAAGCCCGACGAGCGTTCCGTGAGGGCTTATATGTTCCGCGATGACGAGGCTATGGCCGCCTCCTCCGAGGGTAGCGTCGAGGAAGGTTTCGCCTGGGCGCGGGGCGAGAAACTGCAGTGTCTCCTGGAGGAGCACGGGCTGGTGGTTATAGCGTTCAATCGAGTTAGCCATCATCATATCAAGCGGTACCCTCCTGTGTCGGCACGGTTTCGCCTGTGGTGGGGCGGGGTGGGGCTGTAGGCGCTCCGGCAACGGGCTGTAAGCTCAAGCGATTGCGCGAGGCGATGCCCGCCTCCTGTTCGGTAAGGTGTTCGCTCCAAGCGCGCCAGCCGGCGCGGCTCCATATTTCGAGGCGCGTTCCGCTGCCGATAATAACCACAATGTCGCCCTCTTCCATTCCGGCCCACTCACGGAAGTGGCGGGGAATGGAGAGGCGGAACTCGCGATCGGGACTGACGAATTCGCAGTTCCCGAACATGCGTTGTAGGAAGATAAGGTCGGGATCAAGCTCATCGTAGAGAGAGGCACTGATCAGTTGGTTTTCGAGGGCTTCCCAAACCGGCATCGGGTAGGCGCGGATGTGGTGGTCGGGGCCGATGGTCAGCACGAACTTACTCCCCAGCGTTTCGCGGAAGCGCTGAGGGATGATCACACGCCCTTTATCATCAAGTGCGTGCTCGAAGCGCCCCCACATCCGCAAAGCGGGAGAGTCGATCAACATGGCGCTCTGTCCTCGTTCCCCACCAGAGGAAGCCCTCGTTCTGGAAATTTGGGATGGGAACACCACTGTGTTCCCACCAAGTCCCTACTAAGTTACCACTCTGTCCCACAATTCTACCAGGTTCGCAACTGCCTGTCAATAGGCTAGCAGGAAAATTTTCTTTTTTGGGGAACGTAAAAAGAAGAGGAGGGGGTGGAGACACCATGTTTGAATCGTTATGGATGCCGAACTATGGGTTTCGGATGACCGGAAACATTTTTGGGGGGCGAACTCCGGCTGCCATTCTCGCGCGGTGGGATGCCTATGCCTACTCTTCTTATTTAATCGCTAAGTACGAGCTTACGCTGTGGTTTGAGCCGGAGTGGAAGGTTGCCCGTGCTTTGGCCCGTCGTTTTCCCTACTGCACGGTGCTCTCTATTCCGGAGGAGTCGGTCACGCCCTCTCTCTTCCGCGTGCCGGGGTGGCGCCCCAAACGGCCTCCTGCCGTGCTTTGATCGCTTGAGGTAACCGAACTGGGTTTTTGGTTGTGGGAACACAAGGAGGCTTTCAGAGCAGGAGTTTCCACCTGCTCCAAGAGAGACAGCGTGATCGTCTGAACGGCCGCACGTGCCGCTGTCTGATCTGAGCCGTATAGCTTGTCGTTCTATTCTTCCTCTCCTTTGACCTGGGATGGCCTCAAAAGCTGTTCGCCTTCGGCTTTGCCTTCGGTAGGCACACGTAGAAGCTCTTCGGTATCCTGTATGCCTGGTGTCTCCGAAGCACGCAACAAATCCTCCGGCTCCCACTTCTCTCGTTTAACAAGCAGCTGCTTCGCCTGCCTGTTCATGTGCTCTATCGCCTCCCAGCCTATATGGCTAAAGAGCTTGAGGTTCCAAGAACGACGCCTTAAAACATCCAGCAGTTGACGTATGTCCCTAGCTGTGCCCAACCTAAGGGTACACTTTACAAAAGATATCCATAACTCCCTATCTTCACAATAGAAGAGCATCCGGCGTTTTTGGGCTACTGTCAAACGATGGTAATCCTCCGGTGTGATCGTTGGGAATATTCGCTTAAGCAACCGTGTTGCAATTAGGGAGCTAAAGCCACCGCCTTGATAGAGACACTCAATAAGCCAGCCAAGATAATCTCTTATCACCTTATCGTCCGCTATTTGGGCCAGTAATAACAGAGTTTCCAGCTTTTGGGAATTTGAATTGCCGGCGACAGCATCGAGTAGCGAAGGGAGAGCACGGGCGAGTAGAGTACCTCCACAAAGAGTAAGCCCAAGCCAGATGTACCAACCACTCTGCAGGGGAAGTTTGAAAAACGTTTGAATGACGACACTTACAAGGTAGCTACAAACCGGCCATAGGAGCCACGCACGAAGGAGCCGGCGTTCTCGAGGTTCCCATAAGCGCTTGTTCTGGCGTCTCTGTTCTATGAGGTCTCTTACCTGATCGGCATTGAGCTGAAGTCGCCTTTGGGGGTCGGCAGACTTTTGTAAGGCCTTAGCGACTTCTTGGGGCAACAGACGGGAGGGTATTTTAATCCCCTTACCATCTCCTAACACCAACAGACCCTCAGAAAGTTTCAGCACATCGGATATCTTTTCTAGCGGAATAGCAGTTAGCTGGTCATCCTGTTCACAAAAAAGAGTATTCTCTTTAAGATATATCTTGATCGAGGCATTGCACATGAGAACAGCGAGATGGAGGGTGAGCGGCAGCAAAATCAGAAGGCCTACTCCAAGGACACAGCAAACGGCCAGCGGGCTGGTAAATGAAGCTCTCATGCATTTTGGCAGCAAATGCATCAGAAAAGTACCTAACATGGCCAAGGGTAGGTAGGCCATGGTGCGATCGTATTTGCGTGTTCTCAGATTAAAGGAGGGAATAGACATCGCTCTTGTCCTGATCTTGTGTCTGTATACAAGCCATACTTTAGCTCTTAAGGCACCTATTTTTACATGACGTAGCTGGTCTCTCCTGAGCTTGCTTCTGTATCCATTATCGCCGGTGGAACATGACTCTCTGTTCCGATTCTGACACAATATGCGGTAAGGAATCTATCCTTATCGAACTTTCGCAAGGTACACGCAACAATTCATGTGCAACGTAGCTTTGTGGCAATGTCTTTTACAGTTTAGAAACCCACAAAGACCGTCTGCTAGTTGCCTTAGGATGCTACATATCGCTCCTGAATAGAGAACTAATAGGCATCTAAGCGGGCATGCCTTCCTAGCGGGCATTCCCCAAATACTCATACAAGTTTATCCCTCTCACAAACCCTATCGGGTCTCGCGTCAAAAACCGATCAGCCAACACATCATAGTACCTAAACCCTAACAAACTTAAACCCATCTCTCAGTCCGTATAGTAGCGTGCTAAACCCCCATAACCACTGTAGGGGTCTTGAGACGCCGTCGGGTCACTACTCGCTACCTGCCGTACACCATACCCGTCAGATAAATTGCGCCTAGCCGTCCTCATCTCCTTCTTCCCTCTTCTCTACGGCAACAGCAGTTCCTTGTCTTCCCTCTTGCCCAAACCCACTGAACGCAACAACTTCTGAGGCTCTAGCACCCTCATACGCTCCTGGCTCAACCGCGCACGCAAACGTGTAGCTATCTCATCTCTTACTTTCTTGACCTCGCCCTTTAGTCTCTTCAGTTGGCTCTTGGAAAACCTGACTCGTCCAACCACATACTCGTTCAACATGGCACTTAGAGCATCGTAGAGATCGCACAATTCTATGTAACCGGTTTCTGCCTGACTACCTCTTTGGCTCACAAACTGGATAAAGGCTTTCACTAAATCCGCTTCCGTACTTAATCGCAGGTAATATCGAGCAAGCAGGTAATAGGGGCCTGCAGGTCGTAGTAGTGTGTGAGACTGTATCGAACGGCTTTTTGCACTCTCTCGACATCGGCATATCTCTGTTTGGAAATAAGAACTCCATTTCTCCCAAAACATAGGGGAATGTTGCACAACTTCATACAATTGGCGAAACTCTTCATCCGTTATTATGGATTCGTATATGCGTTTGTATCTGATTCCCCATAGGCATACTTCTACGATAACAAACAAAACGATACCTGTAAGCAAACAAACCATACCCTCGTAAATTGTTCTGGCGTAGAAACGCATGTACCTTTCATTGACATACATTAAAGTTATCCAGGTGAACACCGTAAGAATACAAAGCTTGGTTATCACATAACTCGTCTGTAGTTCTCTTCTAGCTACCTGTATTAAGGTGATCATTTGTTCATCAATGCGCCTTACATACCTCTCTAAGTCCTCAGAGGCCATCTCTTGCTTTCTCCCTGTCCCCAAAGTCCGAGTTTTGACTTGACCACCACCTAAAGGCTTTTTTCGATCTTCGATAGGTAAATTCAAATCGTTCCTTTTTGTAACTCTAGCTTTCCTAGGATGAACAAGAAGCAGGAGACATCTGTAAGGGTCTTGAGGTGTCGTCGGGTCATTGCTAGCTACCTTCCGCATACCATACCCGTCAAACAGGTAACTCGCTACCACACTTCCACTCCCAGCATCTATCTGCTGGCTCACGTTCCCCTGACCATCCGGCGTGTACATCAACACCCGGCCCCCACTGCTCCGAGCTAACGGTCCCTCTGGGCCAAATGTCTCCTCCGCCACTATCTTCCCGCTCCCGTTCTCCTCTAACACCGCGTTCATTTACTTAGCTTTCGGTGTAGACATTTCCTTTATCCCACTCTCTATAACACCCCGCTGCTAGCCCGATGCCGATAGAGCCTTCGCCTAATAGTGCGGTATGTCCGACCATCTCTTATGATGTGGGCAGCTGAACAAGGCAGAACCCTTTTGAGCTAATGCTCTCAAGAGCACTTGCGTCGGGCCGAAAAGCAGACTGTCCCGTGGCGCATAAAAGCCTTGCTCCGTGCCGGCAAACACCCCCCATGAACCGTCCTTACTTAATGAGAAATCACTCAGCTCAACCGGCAACACCCCAACGCGTTTTCCATCCGCTAGACGATATATTTCCGGTAAATTCCGTTTGGGCGTGTCTATGGACACCGGGTTGGCTAACAGGAGTACGTTAGCCTGTCCTGGAACTAAGGCGAAATCCTCAGCATCTCTCCGCCAACATAGATGCCAGTCTCTGACACGCCATACCCATAGGCGATACCAGACATCTAGGCCGATTAAATACCGCCCATCCTCCGAAAAAAGCACTCGTAAGATTTCAGGGCCGTAGGAGGTAGGGTTGGGAAAGGCTTTCAGAAAAACCAACTTCCCTGTCGCCAAAGAATAAACTCGCATCTCCCTCTTTCCAAGACAAGCCACGAGTTGACCATCCGGAGAAACGCACCCTCCGCTCCAGCTCACTGTGTTAGGAAACCGCCATATCTGTTTGCCGGTCTGCGTATCCCATACTCCGAGCGCAGCAACACATAGGTAACGACCGTTCGCTCCAAAACTCACATATAATTTCTGCCATTGGAAGTAGTCCTCCGTATAAGATTTAGACACCTCACCTTTTAAGCTGACGAGAGTTTGTCCCGTTTGGGGAGAGGCGATAGCCATAGAACACGGCACATAGAGCGCATGAGGGGGAGAGGCCTCCTCGACATCAGGCCAAGTGATCAGCTGGTTTTGAGGCGTAAAACCGAGATAGTACTCTCGCATCGGGTGCAGGCGCCAATCGGAGGTACTGAGCAACGCTTGACCTTCTAGATAATAATGAGGGGATTGGAATGTAATAAGAAACAGTAATGCTTCTATAAAGCGTCCGAAATCCCCAAAAGGCTTTGCAAGGCTTACCACAACAGGGCTAACAGAGTGAGTACCTTCCCAATTGAGTAAGAGCCAGCGCCCATCTGGAGAAAGAATAGGGGCATCGCTATTCATCCCTACCCAGTATCCGAACAGAAGATGCGCCTCGCACTGCTTAAAGCAAACTTTCTGCCATTTCTGTTGCCGCAAAACGCTTTGGGGCGACATCTGTACCTGCTCTGGATGAGCCACAAGTAAGCTTAGTGCGATGAGCGCTACGAACAGGCCTAGCAGGAGAGCGCTTAGCCTGAATTTATGCTCCCACAACCAACGGAGGAGTTTCACCAGCCTCTGTAGATAGTGTTTCATCCTTAGCAGCATTAGTAGGGTTCCTCGCACACATCGGCTCCAGGATGCAGGCGCAAGCACGGTGGATAGCCACATGTCTCTGGCGTATCTGGAGCAGTTAAATCACAAAGCTCTAGCAGACACTCGGTGAAAGCTTGGCAGTTGAAGGAACCGAGACCGTAATAGTAAGGCGCCTTGTCTCAAAACTCCACTCGCTAAGGTCTGCCTTTCGTTTCTGGGCTATAAAAAATAGAGCCGTTTGTGGGCTTTCTGCATCCAAACGCTCTTCTCCGGCAAGCGCAAACGCCTCATACCTTCTTTCTCCTTTTGAATCGTTTTTCTCTAGGCTCCGTGCTTTGCATAATAGACGCTACAACGTAAACGTGCGTTTCAGATAAACAGCTTTCAACACGCCGCCATTGCAGGACGGTGTCTTTATCTCTAGGGTAATCTACGCTACCTCCTTGCGGAAAACCTAACAGAGGAGATTGAAAAAGGTCTTGAGGCGTACCGCTTCCGAATGGAAAAGGGGAGGGGGATGTTCCGTGAGAGGTGGGTTGTCGCTTTGGAGGTCACTCCGTTCCAACATGGGGTAGACTCTCTATTGACGCAAAACATTGCTGTTGGAGGAGCTTTTGGAGACCGCAACGACCATACCCAACGATATTTTACAGCAGGCCGAGCGCTTGAAAAGAGGTACGGCCGGAGTCATTCCCGAGGGAGGACTGGAGGAGAAGCTGTGGAAGGCACGGCAGGAAAACCGACCCCTGCGTATTAAATTGGGCCTAGACCCCACCGCGCCCGATATCCATCTCGGCTTTGCCGTGGTCTTGAGAAAGCTAAGGCAGTTTCAAGACCTTGGGCATCAGGTGGTGATCATCGTCGGAGATTACACCGCACTGATAGGAGACCCTTCAGGCCGCTCTACGACGCGCCCCATGCTCTCCCAAGAGGAGATCGCGGCCAACGCCCGAACCTATGTGGAGCAACTTGCACGCATTCTAGACCGCGAACGCACCGAGGTTCGCTTCAATAGCGAGTGGTTGGGACGGCTTACCTTTGCCGATGTTGTGCACCTCGCCGCGAAAATGACGGTAGCCCAAGTTTTACAAAGGGAAGATTTTGCCAACCGCTATGCCCAAGGCCTCCCGATAGGCCTCCATGAACTGCTCTATCCGTTGGCACAGGCGTACGACTCGGTGGTGATCAAAGCCGATATCGAAATGGGAGGGCTAGACCAAACTTTCAATATCCTCGCGGGGCGTGACCTCCAGCGGGAGATGGGACAAGAGCCTCAGGTGGCCCTCTTTATGCCCTTGCTTGTGGGACTAGACGGTGTGAAGAAGATGAGCAAGTCGCTGGGGAACTATGTGGGGATCACAGAGCCGCCGCTGGATATGTACGGCAAGCTTATGTCCATCTCCGATGCGATGATGCGAGACTATTTTGTGCTCTGCACCGATGTGCCCCTCGAAGAGATAGAGGAGTTATTGCAGCGGGCGTCGAAAGGAGAAATAAATCCAAAGGACGTCAAACGACGGCTGGCTCGCGAGATCGTAGCGATCTATCATGGTGCGAAGGCGGCAGAGGAGGCCGATATCGAATGGAACCGTGTGCATGCGGGAGGTGAGCTGCCAAGCGATGTGCCTGAGGTGGCGGTTGGACCGGAACAGGCTCGCGAGGGACGTATTTGGATATGCCGACTGCTGGTGGCAGCCGGTGTTGCGAAAAGCAACAACGAGGCCCGACGCCTTATTGAACAGGGAGGAGTGGAGCTAGACGGTCGGCGTGTGCAAGATGTAAATGCCGAGTTCGACATGGCAGCGCTGGAGGGCAAACTGTTGCGCGTGGGAGCGCGACGCTTCGTGCGCATACGAACAGGGTAGAACAGAATGCAAGAGGCGGATAGTCCACAGTCAAAAACGAGGAACTGGCGACCTGCGGAGGCGTTCCATCGCATCGGAAAAAGGGCAGTTCTTTTCATTGTGGTTGGGGGACTTCTCGTTTGGCTGCTATTCGGGCATGCTACGCATCGAACGGCGCCTCCGCCGCAAAGCGGCATGAGAAAGGACTATCTTGTACCGCCTCGGTTGAGTGCAATCCAGTCGGACCCGCGCGATACCCGCGTGCTCTATATTGATCCCCTTCATCTGCCACCGCCTGTTTCTGCCCCGCTTTATGTGGCCAATCTGGCGGAGGATTCCGATGGGTATCTTGTTTCCGTGCGTCAGGTGCTTTGTGGACGAGCGCACCTGTTCGGCAATGTGGCGCCCACAGTGCACCTGCCCGCCGGAAAACTCATCGTAAGTCTCCAGGTGATGTCGGTTCGGCACGATCTGCACAACATCAACATAGATGCCCGCTCGAAGGTTTACGCTCAGGACGATACCGGCCAGAAATTGGTGGGAAGCTATCTCAGTAATTTTCGCTTTCCCGGAGGGATTGGGGCACTTTTCGAGTTGCCGGCACCGTCGCCTTCTGCGCGGCTGCTTACTTGCTTTGCCGGCACCTTGGTTCTCTCTTCCCTTTTACAAGAGGAGATGCTCGCAGAGCGCTATGAGTCACGCCTCTATCCAACTTTAAGCCAGGTCAATCCTCGTCCTCAGCCTCTGCCCCAGCCGGCTGCACAGAGGGTTCCGTTTCGGATATCTAACGTTCCTCTGCCGATAGCCACACATATCTTTGGGCTACTTTCGGCGCGTCTCCTACCAAACGCTCAACTGGGCACACTTGGTGGTCTCCCCAGTCTTGTCTGTCTCACGCGGGCGCAGGCTGCCGCATTGCGCAAGCTCTTTCCGCCCTTTGTGGCCGACCCAGGCCCATTTCACCTGCCGAACCATCTCATCTTGGCGCCAGGGAAGGATGGACACTTTGTGGCCCCTGTGGGCGGGCTGGAAAACATTTCTTTGGACTGCACGCTGAACGCCTCCTTGGCGCGGTACGGCCTTTTGCCGACCACCCTAAGGTTTGCCCTTGCCGGCAGTCCTGCAAGGGTGTGGCGAGGCCGGTTTAACTTTTGGGATCATGAACCGGTTATTTGGCTTATGCCGCCCGCATGGTCGCCGCCTGGACAACGACTTGCTATTTGGATGGAGCTGTATCTAGATATGCCGCCTCCTACGGTAAACCCTCTCCCTCCAGGCCAATGCGTCCATCTCACCGTTCCGGCAGGGCAGTTGGGCGGAGGGTTGGCGGGGCGAGTGCTTTTGGAAGGGGCACCTGTCGCTTTGGGGATGGTGGAGGTCTCTCTCACCTGTATTGAGGGGGCGGCAAAAGGGCAGGAGGATGATGTCTGGCTACCCCTAGACAGGGAAGGACGTTGGTTCCTTCAGGGACTTTATCCGGGGAGCTATGAGGTGCAACTTCGGAAGGTGCAGCCCTACCTAAGCCCCTTCGGAATTCCCGGAAACTTCCGATGGTCGGACTATGCGCGTTTGCACAACGGTATTCAACAGGGCGCGTGGCAGAGGGCACAACAGGGCCCCATTGCCGTTGTGGCCGGCAGCATGACAATGCTGCAAGATTGGAACTACCTACCCACCGTTCGGGTGGCGCCAGGGGTGGTAGCTCAGAGCAAACTGAACCCGTGATCGCAGCGAAGGATGGGTGCCGTACCACCATTGGATGAGCTTAGGGGGATTGGGGTCTTCATAATCGCGCTCGGCAAAGCCGATGAAAAGCTGTGCCATGGCCTGGTTGAGGTGGGTAAGGCGAAGCGCAAAAGCGTCGGCACGATGTTCAAGATAGCGCGATTCGAGGTTGGCCAGTGGCATTTGAATTTGAAGCAGCCCATAGAGGCAGAGCAAAAGCGCCGGAAGTGCGGCGAGATCGGTTGGGCCTTCGATGCGCCATTTTCGGGCAAAACGTTGAAGCAAAGCAGGGAACACCTTGGCTAAAACCCAAAGCAACGCCCCGGCCCCCACGATATTGCTGAGCGTTATGATCCAGACATGTTTTTCCACGTAGTGCCCCATCTCATGGGCCACCATCACCAGTAACTGATCGGGCGGGAGCGTTTTGATGGCCGTGTCGTCTATGACGATGCGGGTGGTGGGGCCGATGCCGGTGACGTAGGCGTTGACGTGAGTCGTTCGGCGACTAGTGTTCTCCACCAGGATGGCTGCATGGCGGATATGGGCTTTGGCAGCAAGCGTTTCAATGGCATGACGGAGCGGCCCCGGAGGTAGGGGACGATAGTGGTTGAACAGAGGCGCGATGACGATGGGTTGCAGCACATTGTTGAATAGAATGAGTGGAATGAGCACCACCCAAAGCCAAAGCCACCAGCGTTGTGGGCTTCGACAATAGACGGCGTAACCGAGCCATAGAACGAGAATGAGGGGCAGTGAGAGCGCCCAGGAGAGGGCGATGTCGCCAAGCCACATGGCCCAACCCTCACGGGCAAACCCGAACTGTTGTTCCAGTATCAAGCCTGCCATGCCTAGAGGCATTTGCCAGAGGAGAAACAGCAACGAGAAGGCGGCGTAAAAGAGCGCCAGCGTACGTAACGGAGGCGGTTTCTCCAAGGCGGGCCGACGCGCCGTTAGACGATAGGCCCAACATCGAAGTTGTGCCGCAATGCCGAGGTGCAAGGTTAACCAAAGCCCCAACCCATGCCAAAAGATGCCGAAGAAGCCCAAGGCATACTCCAGCCGTTGATAGGTGATGGCGCGTGGAGGAATGTGAAACACGACGGCGGGGGTGGGTGCCGCCAAAAGGGTGAACGGCGCGACAAGCAGCACAAGCCCTAAGAGAAAGAGATATGCCATTCGTGCTGCTTGCCGCATGAGCGAGCCTATCCTCAAGCCACCGCGGCGAGGGCGGCGTCGTAGTTAGGCTCTTGGGTTATCTCTGGCACATACTCTACATACTTAACTTTGCAATCGGGGCCTACCACGAAGACGGCACGGGCCAGAATCCGCTGCAATGGCCCTTCGGCGATGAGGAGGCCGTAGGCTCGACCAAAATCGCCGGTTCTATGGTCGGATAGCACTTTGATGCGGTCTATATGTTCGCTGCCACAAAAGCGGGCTTGAGCGAAAGGTAAATCCATGCTGACCGTAAGGACGGCCACGTTGTCGGGAAGTTGCGCGGCTTTTTGGTTGAAGGTGCGCGTTTGCTGAGCACAAACCGAGGTGTCAAGGGAGGGGACGACGGAGATCAGCACGGTTTTCCCGGCGAAGTCATCGAGCGTGACATCGCCAAGGCCGTCGGAGGCGTTCTGCTGAAGGCGGAAGTTGGGAGCGGTATCTCCCGGTTTTAGCTCCGGGCCTTCGAGGGGCACCGGGTTCCCCTTGAAGTTGACGGTTCGATGTGACATGGGTTTTCGTCTCCTTATGAGTAGATGGTGTTTCGTACAGCGGCTTTTTGGAGCCGGGTATTACGGTAGGATGGTTTGTAGGGGTTGATCCATGGTCGGGTACTCTTCTACTTTTTCTAAACAGCCATCGAGTAGGTAGTAGATGCGATCGGCCCCTTGCAGCATCAGGGGGTCGTGGCTCACGACGATAACAGCGCCGCGATCTCTGTAGGCTAGTAGCAAATCTATGACGGCGCGACCGTTGGTATGGTCAAGCGCTGCGGTAGGTTCGTCGGCGAAGATCACCTCCGGCTCCTGCATCATGGCACGGGCGACGGCCAAGCGTTGACGTTCTCCACCGGAGAGGTGGGTTGGAAAGCTTTTGCGTAGATGCGCAATATTCAGTTGATGAAGCAGCAGGTCGGCCTTCTTGGCGGCATCCCTATCCGTCGGTGAGGCAGCGATAAGCAGATTCTCTTGAACGGTAAGGTAGTTGATGAGGTAGGGATACTGAAACACAAAACCGAACTTCTCGCGTCGTAAGCGCACGCGCTCTCGTTCAGAGAGCGCATAGAGGTCGGTGCCTTTGTAGAGCACTTTTCCCGTCACCGGTCGTTTCAGCCCGCTTAAAAGATAGAGCAGCGAGCTTTTCCCGGAGCCGGAGGGCCCCATCACGCCGAAAAAGCCGGTTGCCGGAATGTCCAACGAAACATCGCGTACGGCGTAGGCGATGCGGTCTCCATCACCGTAACTCAGACTGATATGCTCGGCTTGCAGCAGCATGAGGGCCTTTCATAACTTTTAATAGATGGCCTGCTCGGTTTCCGGGTCGAAGAGGTGGCTCTTGGCCATATCGAATACGATTTCGAGCTTGCCGCCTACTTTGGCCGTGGAGGCGCTATCGACCATGGCGATAAGCGAGATGTCGTTGCTTTTCAGGTACATCTCCATATCGCTACCCAGCGGCTCTACCACATCTACATCCACCGTGATGGTGTTGCCGGGGGTCGGCTGAACCAATCCCGGCAGGTTTTTGTCGTAGATGTCCTCAGGGCGAATGCCCCAAATGCACCGCTTACCCACGTAGCTACGCGCTTTTTGCGCCTGTTCTGGGGGCAACGTCACCTGGAAGCTTCCGGCATCCACCAGCAACTCTCCATTGCGTTCTACGATAGTGGCCGGAACAAAGTTCATTGCGGGAGAGCCGATGAAGCCCGCCACAAAGAGGTTCGCCGGATGGTTATAGAGGTTGAGGGGCGTGTCGCACTGCTGGATCACTCCGTTGTTCATCACGGCGATGCGGTCGCCCATGGTCATCGCCTCCACCTGGTCGTGCGTTACGTAGACTGTGGTGATGCCGAGGCGGCGATGCAGCTTGATAAGCTCCGCACGTGTCTGAACACGCAGTTTTGCGTCGAGGTTCGAGAGCGGTTCGTCCATCAAAAACACTTTTGGCTCGCGCACGATAGCCCGCCCTAAGGCAACCCGTTGGCGTTGGCCACCGGAAAGCTCTTTGGGTTTCCGCTGAAGAAGGTGTTTCAACCCCAGCATTTCGGCGGCCTCGTTCACCCGGCGATCGATCTCCTCTTCGCTGAAGGCGCGTCGCGTGTTAAAAGGCCAGGGCAGGTTCGTGGGCACCCGTTTTAGACGGAGGCCAAAACTCATGTTATCGTAGACGTTCATATGGGGGTAGAGGGCGTAGTTTTGAAAGACCATGGCGATGTCGCGGTCTTTGGGCGACACATCGTTCACCACGCGGTCGCCGATGATGATCTCCCCAGAGGTGGCCTCTTCCAAACCGGCGATCATGCGGAGCGCTGTGGTTTTTCCACAGCCGGAAGGGCCGACGAGCACCATAAACTCACTGTCACGAATTTCCAAATTCACATTGTTAACGGCAACCACTTTGTTGAACACTTTGGTGAGATTCCGTAGTATCACACCGGCCATGCAGGCATTTTCCCCTTCATCGCGAGTTAACGTTTCCAACGGTTTCCTTCTTTGGTTTTTTATGGAAGAGCGGCAACAAATCCCCCGTTAAGATAGAAGGGGCGCCTTCTTCCTCTCTGTTCCGTAAAAATCATACCATGAACTTGTACGCAAAACCTACATAGGTTCGGCGTCCTCACAGAATAGGGCTGAAGGCAAAAAAGGAGGGCCTTCGCGGTGATCGCGTCGGCCCTCTATCGAAAGGAGTTCGCGAGGAAGCTCTTGTGCGCTAACAACCTTCTTCAAGGAGGAGGTGCGCAAAACGTCGCCCGTCGGCGGCCTCGATATCTTCTGGTACCTTTTGGCCTGTGGTGATGTAGGCGAGCGGTACGCCCGTTTTATCGAGCACGTTCAGCAAGGAGCCGCGGCTGTCGGTCTCATCAAGCTTGGTAAAGATGAGGTTATCCACGCGTGCTTTGGAGAAGCGCTCCACAGCTTCCAACATATCGCGCTCTTTCATGCAGGCGGAAAGCACAAGATAGCTTTTGGTGTTTAATCGGTCTATGAGGCTTTTGAGTTCTCCTACCTGCATCGTGTTCTTCTGGCTTCGGCCGGCCGTATCAATCAGCAGCAGATCGTAGTCCGCACACTCACGTACGGCGGCAACGGCCTCGCTCTGATCGTAGGCCACGCGCACGGGGATATCCATAATCTGGCCGTACGTTTTAAGTTGCTCTACGGCGGCGATGCGATAGGTATCTACCGTAAGCAGGGCGACACGCTTGTGTTCGAGCAGGGCAAAACGCGCCGCCAGTTTGGCGATGGTGGTCGTTTTGCCTACGCCGGTTGGCCCGATAAACACGACCGTCGTCAATTGCCCCGGCGTGGGGGCAAGGGGCGCGGCGATGGGGATGCGCCGCGCGATGAGGTCTGAAAGAGCGGAAAGCGCCATGGGCAACCGAGCCTGCTCGCTCCAGCGGCTTACATCGGGCAGGTTTTCCACCAAGTCGCGGGCTAAGGCCTCGTCTACCCCTATTTCTAGGAGCTTCTGATAGAGTTCGGGGCAGGCCGGCAGCACGAGCGGCGTCGGCGCGGTAGGAGCCACAACGGGGGCAAGTGCGGAGACGACCGCGGTGACCGTCTGTTCCTGCGCGAGTTTCTGTTGCTGCTGCAACGTATCGAGTGCCTCGCGTATCTCCGCTAGGGCCTGCTCTAGCTCGCCAATGCGTTGTGTGGAGGGGATGGAGGTCTTTTTCGCGCTGTTGGTTGCGGTGGTCTCTGCTGCAGGCTCCACAAGAGGGGTATTGGTCGCAGCTGTTGTGCGCCTGGCTCTTGGTGTGGAAGCGGGCAGGCGCTCCTCGGCGTGCGAGTTAGAGAGGAGCGAAGGCGTTGACACCGTGGAGGAAGGGCGTGTTTTAGTGGCGGTAGCGGAGCGATTTTGAGCGGTCTGTTTGTCTTCATTGTTGTTAGCGACGGCAGCGATGGTACGATAGGCTCGCGCGGCGGCCGCCGAGGTGGCACCGGCGGTTTCGGTGATGTTGCCTTCCGCTTTGGAGGGGTTGCTTGCAAGAGATTTCGCTTCGACCTCTTCACGAGGAACAAGGCCGGTGGCGGCTACCACGCGAACGATCTCGCGGGCACCGATGCCCAGCAGCCCTCCTTTGCGTGCTTTGCGTGTATCCAAAATGATGGCTTCCGGGCCAAGCTCGTTGCGTATCTGCGTGAGACACTCCTTTAGGGAGTTGGCTTCATACTCTCTAATGAGCATCGAATGGGATCGCCTCCGTGGGAGGATTCAGGCCAGAGATGGCTTTCCCCTCTATTATCGG
>NZ_DATGKU010000155.1:0-28662 GCF_035294505.1 Chthonomonas sp.
ACCTTGCCCCACAATGGCTGCAGTCACCGCCAGCATCTCGCGCATGCCGGGCCCGCCTACCGGCCCTTCCCCGCGAATCACCACCACATCGCCCGGCTTTATCTCGCGACGTTGTACCGCCGCAAAGCAGGCCTCTTCACCGTCAAACACCCGTGCCGGGCCGGTGATGCGCCGAATTTTCACTCCGGCCGTCTTCACCACAGCCCCTTCGGGCGCCAAATTGCCGTGCAAAATGGTGAGGTGACCGGTGGGATACATCGGGTTCTCTAAGGGGCGCACCACATCTTGCCGCCTTGCATACACCGAGCGCACGTTCGCCAGGTTCTCTTCCAAAGTTTTTCCGGTGACGGTGAGGCAATCGCCGTGCAGGAAGTCGGCCTCTAAAAGCGCCTTCAGCACGGCGGGCGTCCCGCCCACCCGATGAAGGTGATACATCACATAGCGCCCACCCGGTTTTAGGTCGGCGAGGTGTGGCACTTTGTCGTTCAGGCGGTCGAAGTCCGCCAAACTCCACTCCACTCCCGCCTCCCAGGCAATGGCCTTTAAGTGGAGAATGGCATTGGTAGAGCCACCTAATGCTAAAACCAGCGTATAGGCGTTCTCCAGCGATTTGCGTGTGATGATGTCGCGTGGCCGAATGTCTTGCCGAATCAGCTCTACCAGTTGCTTGCCGGCGAGGAACGCCTCACGCTCCTTTGCTGCAGAGACCGCCGGGTTGCTGGCGCTGTAGGGAAGCGACATGCCCATGGCCTCGATGGCGCTGGCCATGGTGTTGGCCGTATACATTCCCCCACAGGCCCCGGCTCCCGGGCAGGCCTCACACTCGATATGTCGCACTCCTTCGGCGCTCAGCTTCCCCGCCTGATACTGCCCAACCGCCTCAAAAATAGAGGCGATGTCTATCTCTGAACCGTCCTCCCCTACTCCAGGAAGAATGGAGCCGCCATACACGAAGATACTCGGCACGTTGAGACGCGCCATCGCCATAAGGCAGCCGGGCATGTTTTTATCGCAACTTCCGAAAGCGAGCACACCGTCGTGGTTCATCCCACCGGCCACCACCTCGATGCTATCGGCGATCACCTCGCGCGACACCAAGCTGTATCGCATTCCGAGATGCCCCATCATAATGCCATCGGCAGCGGTGGGCGCCCCGAATATTTGTGGCACCCCTCCACCAGCACGAATTCCCTCGCAACCTCGCTGGGCTAACCGGTCAAGGTGGGCGTTGCATGGGGTGATGGTACTGAACAGCGAGGCAACCCCTATCATAGGGCGTTCAAAATCGTCATCGTAGAACCCCACAGCGCGCAACATCCCCCTATTCGGTGCCCGCTCTATCCCCTCCGTGGTGATACGGCTACGCCGCTTCATCTCCTCCGGCATTCTTGCTCTCCTCTCTGGGTGAAATGCTCCCCGCTCTATCCATCGAGCGGGATAGGTGGAGATATTTTACCTGCTCGCGAAGGGATCCACCCGCTTACCATCCTTGAGGAAAGGATCGGCCCAATGCCACAGCGCCGTGCCATCCCTATTGAGGATAGGCTCCGCGGAATACTGGGCCAGATAGATGCGCCTTAGGTGAGGAGAGGTGTTGGCACCGCTTCGATGAAAGGTCACGCTGGAGAACACCGCGATGGTGCCGGCGGGGCCGACAACCGGAATGCCCGGGTCGTCCCCAAAATATCCCACGAGGTCGTTGCTGCCCTCTTCTCTTCGATGCGGAGTCCATTCTCGCGTGCCTGCCCGCGAGAAGGGCAGAATGTACACCGTTCCGTTCTCCTCACTCACATCGTCTAACGCACACCAACAACTTAGATAAGGACGGTGTGGATGGCCGATATATCCTGAATCCTGATGCCATGCGAACTTCATCCCCGCTCTATCGCGCTTCACCACAAACTGCTCGTTAAACAGATAGGCATCCGGCCCAAGCGTGGCCAAACAGATCGAGGCCATGAGGTCGCTGAACAAAAACCGCTCCAACGTTTCGCTATCGTGCCCGTGCGAGCTAATGAAATAGCGGCTGCCACGATGCGTAATCCCTTCGCTCTCCACACCACGACGCGCAAGCTCTTCATCCTTCTGTCGAACCAGGCGGTCGCACTCAGCGCGAAGGTCATCCAGAACCTCTTCCGAGATCACGCCTTCAAGAATGAAATAACCCTCCTCCTGATACTGTCTCCGCTGTTCGTCGGTGATCGTCACCGGGGCTAAAACCATCTTTCAACCTCCTTCCGTTGTGACACCCCCTTTATGGGGTACCTTCTTATTATTCACCCTTATTTCGGGGTAGATCATCGCGTTCTATTGCAAAATCCTCTCATTTTATGCTATTTTGAGATCGAGATGCGATGAAAGAGACTCTCTCCTTCCCCGCTCAACTCGACGGCACCCTTTGGCTTTACCGACGTAGCGGGGTGCCGCGCTTCATGCACAGGCACGATGAGCTAGAGCTAAACCTCGTCCTGGCGGGCACCGCTACTTACCTTCTGCGCGGGCGCAGCTATAGGTTGACGGAAGGCAGCCTCGTTTGGCTTTTTCCCGAACAGGATCATCTGCTCGTTAACGAATCGCCTGACTATGCGATGTGGATCGGGGTCTTTCGCCCTCCCCTTGTGCATCGCGTATGCAACGAGCTTTCTGCCCATCCGCTGCAAGCCGCCGCCCCCCAAGAGAGCTTCTGTCGTAACCTTTCCTTTCCTCAGCGTGAGCGCCTTGAAAACCTCTTTGAAGAGCTAACTCATCACGACAACGATAGCCCGCTCTACAACCTAGGCCTCGGCTTTGCCCTCGCGCTCGCTTGGAGACTCTACTTAGAGGCAGAAAAGCGGCCTCCTGGAACACGTCTGCCCCCCTCGGTAGAGCAAGCGCTGCGACTGCTAAGAGATAAAGAAGCGCTCCCCTTATCGGTTTTGGCGAAACGGTGCTATCAAAGCCCCTCTCATCTATCGCGTCTTTTTCATAAGCATGTCGGTATGACGATAGCGGATTACCGCAATCAACAACGTCTTCTCCGATTCCGCCGTCTCTGCATTTCTCACCCTGACCGCAGCCTTCTTGAACTTGCCTTAGAAGCCGGCTTCGGAAGCTACGCCCAGTTTCATCGCATCTTCACCAAAGAGATCGGTATCTCCCCACGACGCTATCGAAAAAACATCGAAGAGGGCGCTTCCATTGCGGCTCGGGTCGAGAGCGAAACAGTACAAAAATAGGCCTCGCCGTTTCGGCGAAAAATGTACAGGGAACCCGCCTCTGTGCTTTCGCACTCTTGACAGGCGAGTGCTAATTCGGGTAAATTGGTTCCAGAATTAGCGCTCTAACGGTTTGAGTGCTAAACTGCTGATGCCGCCGTGCCTAGAGGCATCGCCACACCATTCTAAACGCAAGGGAGGCTCAAGACAATGCCAACGTTGAAACCGATCAACGATCGCATTATCGCCCGACCTGTAACCCCAGAAGAGAAGACCGCAGGGGGAATCATTTTGCCTGATACCGCCAAAGAGAAACCTCAGGAGGCGGAAGTGGTGGCCGTTGGCCCCGGAAAGACGCTTGACAACGGCAAGGTTGTGAAAATGGAAGTGAAGCCCGGCGACCGCATTATCTACGCCAAATATGCCGGAACAGAAGTCAAGATCGGTGAAGAGGAATACGTGATCCTGCGCCAGGACGATGTTCTGGCGGTGAGAGAATAGGAGGTCGGTAGAGATGGCAGCAAAGATATTGCTTTTCGATGAAGAGGCGCGTCGCGCCCTTGAGCGCGGCGTCAATGCGCTTGCCGACGCCGTAAAGGTAACTCTCGGCCCTCGCGGCCGCAATGTGGTTCTTGAAAAGAAGTACGGCAGTCCCAACATCATCAACGACGGCGTGACCATCGCCAAAGAGATCGAGCTAGAGAACCCCTTTGAGAACATGGGGGCGCAACTTGCCCGTGAAGTGGCAAGCAAGACCAACGATGTGGCCGGCGATGGCACCACCACGGCAACCGTACTCGCCCAGGCGATGGTGAAAGAGGGTCTTAAAGCTGTTGCCGCCGGTGCAAAGCCGCTGCAGGTGAAAAAGGGCATTGACAAAGCCGTTGACGCCATCGTGGAGCATATCCGCAAAGAGGCCACACCCATCCACGGTCGCTCGGCCATCCAACAGGTTGCAACCATCTCCGCAAACGACCCGGAGATCGGCGAAATCCTTGCCGAAGCGATCGAAAAGGTTACTACCGATGGCGTGATCACCGTGGAAGAGAGCAAGGGCACCAGCACCCAGCTCGAAGTGGTAGAGGGAATGCAGTTCGATAAGGGCTACATCTCGCCCTACTTCGTCACCGACCCCGAGCGTATGGAGGCGGTGCTCGAGGAGCCTTACATTCTGCTTTATGAGAAAAAGATCAGCGCGGTAGCCGACATCATTCCCGTGATGGAGCTTGTGGCCCGCGCCGGGCGCCCGCTGGTGGTTATCGCCGAGGATGTGGACGGCGAGGCGTTGGCAACGCTCGTTGTCAACAAGATTCGTGGAAACGTCAATAGCGTGGCCATTAAAGCGCCGGGCTTCGGCGACCGCCGCAAGGCTATGATGGAGGATATCGCCATCCTCACCGGCGGCAAGTTCATCACCGAAGACCTCGGCATGAAGCTCGAAAATATCACTGCCGACCTGCTTGGCCGTGCAAAGCGCGTGGTGGTGACGAAAGAGGAGACGACCATCGTTGGCGGAGCCGGTTCGCAGGAGGCCATCAAAGGCCGCATCGCGCTTATCAAACGCCAGATCGAAGAGACCGAGAGCGACTACGACCGTGAGAAACTTCAAGAGCGCCTCGCAAAACTCTCCGGCGGTGTGGCCGTCATTCAGGTAGGCGCAGCCACCGAAACGGAGATGAAAGAGAAGAAGGCTCGCGTGGAGGATGCCATTCATGCTACGCGCGCGGCCGTGGAGGAAGGCATTGTGCCCGGCGGCGGTGTGGCCCTATTGAACGCAGCGCCCGCGCTCGACGGCCTCAAGCTGGAGGGCGATGAGGAGATCGGCCTCAACATCGTGCGCCGTGCCCTCGAAGAGCCTCTACGCCAAATCGCCGAGAATGCAGGGCTTGAGGGCAGCGTGGTCGTGGAAAAGGTTCGCTCCTTGCCGAAGGGTCATGGTTTTAACGCGCGAACCGGCGAGTATGAGGACATGGTGAAGGCCGGCGTGGTAGACCCCGCAAAAGTGGTGCGCTCCGCACTGCAAAATGCGGCCTCCATCGCAGGGCTTATTCTCACCACCGAGTGCCTCGTTACCGAAAAGAAAGAGGAGAAAACCTCCACCACGCCTGGTGCGTAAAACCTCTTTCCGCTCTGCACTCCCCTGCTGCATTGCAGCTAGGGGAGTTTTTCTTATTCTCTAGTCCCCCCTGTTACTTAACAAAAAGATCACCTAAACCCATACCATCGCTTCAAGAATGTCTTCTAAAGGCACGATGGCGAAACGGCTTGCGTAGTCCGACATGGCGTAGGGCAAAATGAGGTAGCCGTTGTGAATAAGCCCCCCACAACTGTATACCACGTTTGGCACATAGCCCTCGCGCTCATCGGCATTCGGCATAAGCAAAGGTTCCTTAAGTCGCCCGATCACTTTGGTTGGGTCTCCCCTATCCAACAAGAACGCCCCAATAGAGTATTTGCGCATCGGCCCCACGCCATGGCTCAAAACAAGCCAGCCCGCCTCGGTCTCTATAGGTGAGCCGCAGTTGCCAACCTGAACATACTCCCAAGGATAGGTCGGCTTAAGCAGAGGTTGCTTTGTATACCAGAAATGCAGCATGTCAGAAAACATGATGTAAAGGTTCTCATTGTCCTGCCTTGATAGCATGGCATAGCGGCCATGAATGCGCCGAGGAAACAGTGCCATGCCTTTGTTCTGAACCTCCGGGCCGTTGAGCGTGCTGATCCGGAAATGCAAGAAGTCCTCTGTCTCCAGGATTTGCGGAAAAACGACTTTGCCATCGTAGGCGGTATAGGTGGCGTAGTAGATGACACGGCCATCGTCCTCACGAAATTGCACGAAGCGGGCATCCTCCATTCCATTGACCTCGGTAGGTGAGGTCGGAAACAGAACGCGCTCTGAAAGAGGCTCGTCTGGAGAGAAGAAAACCTCATAGTTGGCCTGGGCAAGCGCCAGAATGCCTCGCGCCACCTGCTCTTCACTACGAAATCGCCCTCGACGCTGTTTTTCTACAAACTGCAGTGCCTCCTTCAACTCTTCCAAAGTGAACTGCTCGTTTAAACAGGCTAAAACCTCTGCGGCGAAATCGTCCCAGAGATCAAGCTCATACAGCTTGCGTTCAAAAAGGTTCCGATCGTAGGTTGGGTTTGGGACGATTTCGGGTGTGGATACATAGCGGGTAGGCTTCTCCAGCACAATATGGTTGTTGACATCAATGGTTCCTTCACGAAAGGTGATGGACGAGATATGCCCCTCCCCCGTGGCCCGCAGGCTTAACACAAAGCGCCGCGTGCCCTCCGGCAATCCACTCTGATCGGGATGCCAGACGATGGAGGGGTTGAATAGGGCCGCGGCCTCTAAGGCGTACTCGTGCGTGAAATAGGCCCCAATAAGTAACCGGCGCTCCTCACTTAGTGGAGCGTCGGTTAGCAACAGAGGGCGCACCTCCTCAAAACGCTTCAGAAAGAAGTTCCGTAACTTGTAGTGCCTATCTTGAAACTCCCTCATCACCTGCTCAAGTAGTCTACAAACCTCTTTTTCCGGCAAAGCCATGATGCGGGCGACGATATGTAGGTCTTGACGATCTCCTACAGGATTGAAAGCCCTAAAAAGCACACGCGAACTATCCGGCTTTAAAATCGGGCCTACGCGTTGAACTCGCAAATTTTCCTCCTCGTTACTCGCTTATTTGCCATATAGTAAAGGCTGGCCCCCATGCCCGCCCAAATGTCTCGCTCCTCTTGTTGCTTACTTATGAACGCTAGCGGCCGCTTGGCTGCCACTCGGGAAGGTCTTTATCCATAGGGATCAGGTCTCCCAGCAGGTTCTCCTGTAGTTTCATTTCGGTAAGCGAGAGCAGAAACGCGAGGGTGGATTCGGCTCCTTGGTTCTGATTGACCCGGTCCACATGCAGGCCGTCGCGGCAGCCGCCGGTACGATAATCCACAAGCTCCATGCCTAAGTCGTTTCGCCCTAAAAACCAATCGAGCGCCGCCCGCGCCTTCTGCAGCCAATACTCATCGCTGGTGGAGCGATAGGCCTCCAGACAGGCCGAGAGCATACTGTAGGCCTCAATAGGCTGCTGATCGAAGCGAGCACACTCTCCCCCGCGTGGGTAGAAACCGTTGGAACCAATGGGTCGGAAATGCCCGGCCTCTGCCGTCTGCAGCTCGGCCAACCATCGTAGCGTCTTCAGGCCGATGTCGAAAGCCCTTGGGTTATCGCCCCAACGACCACTGAGAATGAGCGCATGGGGCAGCTTCGCATTGTCGTAAGAGACCACAGGCTCGAACCAAGGCCAGTCATCGGAGGCCGTGGAATCGTAAAGAGCGATCAGTCGTTGTGTCAGCGTCTCCCGCACTTGGCTTACCAGACGATCTCCGCTCAGTTGACGGAAATATTCGTGAATGCCCACCAGCGCAAACGCCCAACCGCGCGGCGAGGTGGTATCGAGGATGGTTGTTAGCGATCTCTCTAACAGCCCGGCCGCCCACATACGCAGCCCATGATCTCGCGAACGTCCTACGCAGGCGCCTAACGCCCAAATAACGCGACCTTGGCAATCATCCGAGCCGGTCTCCTCCAGCCACTGGCGATCGTATCCCATGAAATTGCGGAAACGACCGGTCTTTCTATCGAAAGCGTTGTTCAAAAACGCTGCGTAGATAACACCGAGCCGCTGCGCTTCCCGAATCTCATGCCCAATGCCTTCCAAGTTGATGGTCAACAGCAAGGCTCGCGCGTTATCATCCGAACAGTAGCCCTCCGCATAGTTGGGCAAGGCATAGGTGGCATGTTGCAACAGACCGGTCGAGTCGGTCAAACGTCGTAAATGGTCAAGCCGAAGCGTGGGCAGTTCGCGAGGCTTCTGCTCCAGTGTTTTTATGGCCAAAGGACGATGCGCGCTGTCCCAACGACTACGTCGTGCCTTCTCGAACGATTCCACATACATATGGGCGACGTGGCTCCAAACCATCTCTCGCCCCAACATATACGCGCGTTTCCGCATGGCGTGACGCCGTGTGGGGTCTTGCAAAAGACCGATCACCTCGCGCGCAATGGCCTCGGAGTCGGCAAAGGGAACAAGAACACCCCGTCCCTCTGCCAGTAACTCCTCTGCATGCCAATAAGGGGTAGAGATAACGGCCTTGCCACAACCAAAAGCGTAGGAGAGCGTTCCCGAAGTAATCTGAGCTGGATTGAGATAGGGTGTGATGTAAATGTCCGCAGCGCCTAAAAACTCTTTTAACTCGTCAATATCCACAAACCGATTATAGAAGATAACGTGCTTCTCAATCCCCAAATCGCGCGCTAATCGCTCTAGACTCAAGCGGTAGGTCTCGCCCTGCTCCCGAACTAAGTTCGGATGCGTGGCACCTAGCACGATGTAGACCGTCTCAGGGAACACCTCCACGATCTGTGGAAGGGCACGCAGCACGTACTCGATGCCCTTATTGGGCGAGAGCAACCCAAATGTCAAGAGCACATGCTTTCCCTCCACCCCAAACTGATCTTTATAGAAATTAGGGTCTACGAAAGGCATGTCGGGAATGCCGTGCGGAATGAGATCGATCTTATCGTCGGGAACGCCGTAAACATCGCGCAGAAAGCAACGCCCTTTCTCTGTCATCGTTACTACGCGGGCTGAAAGCGACACGATCTCGCGCAATACCCGATACTGATCGGGGTCTGGCTCACGTAAGATCGTGTGAAGAGTCGTAACCACCGGAATGCGTAGGTCTCTAAGCAGGCGAAGCACGTA
Organism: Chthonomonas sp.; assembly: GCF_035294505.1. Classification (NCBI taxonomy): domain Bacteria; kingdom Bacillati; phylum Armatimonadota; class Chthonomonadia; order Chthonomonadales; family Chthonomonadaceae; genus Chthonomonas; species Chthonomonas sp. The sequence continues at coordinate 8,954 of NZ_DATGKU010000155.1, forward strand.
GCCGCCGGCCCGCCCACCGAAAATGCCGTACTCATGCTGCAAACACACTACGTCCGCGTTGCTGAAGTTAAGAAAGTCGGCAGCACGGCGATAGGAGTCCGGCTCCTCCTCCTCGACTTCAAATCGCACTTCGGGCGGGTAGTCGTAAGAACGATCCGGCTCGCTGACGGCACAGACAAAACATTCCACAGATGGGTACTGTCCGGCTACGGCATGTTGTAAATCGGCTGTGAAAGTGGCTATCCCGCACTTTCGCGGAATGTAGTCCGCAACAAAAGCTATTTTGTGAAGCGCGGTATTTCTTCTCATATCTCACCCATCTCCTTTCTAGAAAGAATGAGGTAGACCTCTCCGCAAACGCGAGGTCGAAGGGCAATTCCAACTTAACGTGCAGGAGCAGGAGCGGGGAACAGTCCCCCAAGCGAAGCGATTCCGAAGGTTTTGACTTTATATTTTACCGTATTCGCCCCAAAAGCCACATAGGGAATTACGATTCTTCTCCTCAAGGCCTCTACCCGCCCCCAATTTGGGAGGGAGGCACCTCGTGGCGAGCTTCCTAGTTAATGGACCTTTGCTACTGGCGACCTCTTTGACCCTATAGAACCCGCTGCAAGCGGCCGCCCTTGAGAGCGTGTGGTTAAGCGGGTTTGTTCAGAAGGAGCAGGTTTCAAACCTGCCCCCAGAGGGGTTTGAACCATATGCAGGGGCAGTTTGTAACCTACCCCCAGGCGGGTTTGAAATCATGTGTAGGGGCGGGTTTGTAACCCGCCCCTACAATGGTGTGTCACAAACGGTGACAGCCAGCTCTATCGCCCCCCTAGCAACCTAGTTACGCCCAAGCTGTTTTTTCACGAGTTCCGGGATCTCCTGCATGGTTTCGGCCACCGGTACGCCGGCAGATAGGAGAGCCTCCACCTTGGCTTGAGGCGTTCCTGTCGTACCGCTGATGATGGCCCCAGCATGGCCCATGCGTTTTCCGGGAGGCGCGGTGCGCCCTCCAATAAAGGCCACCACCGGTTTTTTCATGTGTTTTTTGATATACTCGGCAGCGTTCTCTTCATCACTGCCTCCGATCTCTCCCACCAACACCACAGCCTGCGTTTGTGGGTCGGCCTCGAATAGAGGCAGGATATCCACGAAGGTTGAGCCGATCATCGCATCGCCACCGATGCCAACCCCTGTAGATTGCCCTAACCCCGCCCGCGTAAGGCCATCGGCGATCTCATAGGTCAAGGTGCCGCTGCGAGAAACAAGCCCAACAGGGCCGGGCATAAAGGAGGTCGGTGGAATAATGCCTACCTTGCACTTCCCCGGAGTGATAAGCCCTGGGCAGTTGGGGCCGATGAGCCGCACGCCCTCGATGCGCCTCAAGATGGCATGAACGCGGATCATGTCTTGGGTGGGGATGTTCTCCGAGATACACACGATCAGCTTGATCCCCGCTTTGGCCGCCTCGATAATGGCATCTGCTGCGTTAAGGCGTGCGGGTACAAAGATCACAGAGGTGTTGGCACCTGTGGCCTGTACGGCCTCTTGCATGGTGTTGAAAACCGGCACGCCTAAAAACGTCTGGCCTCCCTTGCCTGGAGTAACCCCTCCAACGATTTTCGTTCCATAGGACATCATCTGTTCGGTATGAAATGCCCCATCACGCCCGGTAATACCCTGGACGAGAACTCGTGTGTTCTCGTCAATGAGAATGCTCATTCCCCCTTATCAAGCCTCCTCTAGATTTCGTCTCACGGCTAGGCCTCATCGTCCTCCACGAGGATGAGAGGCATGCCCTCCGCATCGAAAAACCCCTCTTCTTCGGCAAAGATCACCCCTTCTCCCGGAGCAGCCAGCAGACGCAAAAGGCCATCCAACGCCTCCCATCCCGGATGATCTTGATCTTCTAAAAGCACAGGGAGCAACTGAACGTCGTAGACGATCTGCGTGCGCCTCAGCGCATCTACGGTGAGCAGCTTTTCTGCCGCATCCGGCCAGTTGTAGGCAAACCTCAAGGCCTCTTCAACCGCCTCACGCGCCTCAGCCTCTTCCTCCACCACACTTCGCTCTAACAGATAGACGTCGTGCAGCTCGGGGGTATGCCACCGCACAAAGGCGGCCTCCCAATTGGGGTTCTCCAACTCCTCTGGGGTCGCCGCCCCTGCGATGCCCGTACTAATACTAATGGAGTATCCGCCGGCTTTGAAAAGATCGGCTATCTCGCGAAGCCGCACCGTTTGGGAGGAAGGGGAAAAGACCTTCATTCGCTAATCTCGCTCTCGGCACGCCGCTTAATGGCCTCTAAGGTGGCCTGTAGGTTCTCTGTCATGAGCTTTTTTACCAGCCCTTTTACCATAGGGCCTACCATAGGAATATTGATGTCGTAGTCTACGACGCTCTCGAAGCGGGTGCGATTCTCACCCACGGGGGTGAACTGCCAATACCCTTCCATACGGTCGAGATCGCCTTGTATCATGCGAAAATCATCACGATAGTTTGTATCGTCCCAGCGGTCTTCCTGTGTCCAACGCACCTTCATCTTCACGGCCTGGATCATTCCCACCCACTCCGTCACGGTGCGTCGTCCATCCTCACTACGCTCCAACACCCTTAGCGACTGCAGGTCGGCCATAAACTCCGGAAAGGCCTCCACGTTGCGGGCGATCGCATAGACCCGTTCCACCGGCGCCTCTATTTCAATCTTCTGCTCTATTCGCGGCATGAGGCTTCGTCCTTCAGGCCATCTCACGCCAGGCAAGTTCAGAGGCTCCCATAATGCCGGCGTCGTCGCCAAGTTCGGCGCGCACAATGCGTGCAGCTGCCAGAATAGAGCCTATGGCAGAAGCCCGTGCCGTTCGGACGGCAGCGTCGAAGAGGGTGCGCGAATTCGAGATTTTGCCGCCAAGCACAACGACTTCCGGATTAAACACGTTGACCATGCTGGCGATGCCCAGCCCCACGAAATGGCCGATCTCCTCAAGCACCTCTCTGGCCAACGCATCGCCCTCTTCCGCGGCCTGGTCGATGAGCTTTGGAGTGAGAAACTGCTGCAAGGCTTCCGGCCCGGTGATATGCCTCCACAACAGCGTATCGCGCCCCGACTCCATTTTCAAGGCAGCGCGCTCCACAATGCCGTCACGGCCGGCCAACACTTCCAGGCGCCCGTGAGGGCCGTTGGGGCTAGACCCTTTACCGTCCGCAATGATAATGTGCCCCACCTCGGCTGCGCCGCCGGTTGCCCCCCGCAACACCTGGCCGTCTACGATGATGCCGCCGCCGATGCCCGTTCCCAAAGTAAACATCACCAGATGGCGAGTTCCACGGCCGGCACCGTACCGGAACTCGCCCAAGGCAGCCACATTGGCATCGTTATCCATCACCATTGCGATGCCCAGCTCTTTTTCAACCAACTCACGTAAAGGCACGTTCTTGTAAGGCACATAGGCGCCATCCACATAATCTCCAAAGTTAGGTGCCCAACGCACCATTCCGGCAGGCACATCAATGTGCCCCGGCACGGCTACCCCTATCGCTCCAATCTCATTCATCGAGACGTTTGCCGCTTTCGCCGCATTACGAACGGCCGTGGCGATGGCCGCCACCGTTCTCGCTACCCCTCCTTTTGCCTCCGACGGATTCTCCGCTCGGCCCAAAAGCTTTTCGCTGCGGTCTATCACGGCAGCACGAACATTCGTGCCTCCTAAATCCACACCTACCACATAAGGAGCCTCTTTGCGGGGCTGTACATGCGACACCGATTTCCTCCCTCAGAAAAAGTGATGCTGTTGCAACAGGCAATCTCGCCACGTCGCTAAGGACGTAGAGATTTTACCCTGCATCCGCCATTGTCCGTAAAAAAACCCCTGTTTTGGCAACAGGGGTGGGAAAGGCGTCTGAACGACGGTTAGAACTGATAGCCCAACGTCAAGCTATAGCCGTCCAACTCATCGTTGGAACCGGAAACGAAATAGTAGCGCAGGTCGGCGGAGATGGGGTTCGTGCCGTGAGTGAGTTGGTAGCCGACTAAAAGGTTTAAGACGGCGCCATTACTTCCACGGCCGTTAAGACGCTTGCCAAAGGAATAACCCGCGCCAATGCCATAGCGAAGGTTACCCCGAAAGGCTTGAATCTCCAGGGTCAGCGGCACACTGTATACCTTGTCGAAGCCGTTATAGCCGATCCCTACCAAAAGATCGTAGGTTCCTCCGGCATAGACGCGCCGCTGCACCAGACCACTGATACCCACATCACCCTCTACGTGTCGCGCCGTTTGGCTCTGCGCAATCCATAAACCGATGCGCACCGTCCAGTCACGGCTTAACTCCGGCAGACTGTAGTTATCCTCCTGCGCACGTGCAGGACCTGCCAGCAACAGCCCTCCCATGCAGAGAGTCAGAGCCAGCATGAGAGAGCAGAGCGTTTCGAGTTTCTTCACAGAGTCTCCTCCTCCGCAAGGAGCTTTAGACAGAGTCGTATCCTGTTGTTGCCGACTTCTGGTGGGTAGCTCCTTGCGCATGCGTGTGATTGATGCGGCTGAAATTTTCGACAAGGCGCCCCCGAATTCCTGCTTTTCCTCCTAGAAGACGCAAAAAATCTTTCTCGCGCTGCTTATCTTTTAAGAACCCGCCCTGAACGGGCTTTTGTAGGCCGGCCCTCTTCTACCACAAACACCCCGTTACAGAGTACATGAACGATGCCGTCCGGATACTCTCTAGGGTTTTCAAAAGTAGCCCTATCCTGAATCGTTTGGGGCTGAAAAACAACGATATCGGCTGCATATCCGGCCTTCAACAGGCCGCGCCGCGGCAACCCCAAACGCGCCGCCGGCGCACCGCTCATTTTATGAATAGCCTGCTCTAACGAGAGCACTCTCTCCTCTCGCACATAGCGGCCCAGCACGCGTGGGAAAGTGCCAAAAAGGCGCGGGTGGCACTTCCCCGGCAAATGCAGGCCATCGCTGCCCACCATCTGGTGTTCCCACTGCAAAATGGTGCGTACGTTCTCCTCATGTGCTGCGTGATGGATGAAACAGGCGCGTAACTGCTCCTCTTCCAGCAAGGCACATATCCATTCGCCGACCGTTAGCCCGCGTCTTGCAGCCGCTTCAGAGAAAGGAAGTCCTTCCAAAGCGGCATTTGCCGGTGAGGTCGCCCCCGATAACACGTAGATTGACCAATCACGCCCATCATTCAGTGCCTCGACAATCGCTTTGCGCTCCTCGGCATCATGGAGTCGCCGCAACAAAGCCTCCGGTCCTCCTTCCACAAACCGCTCCGGCAACAGCGATTGAACAAAAGTGGAACCGGCCGTATAAGGATAGGTATCACATGTCACATCTATTCCCTCCGCCCGGGCCTGCTCCAAAACCTCTAAAAGCTCCGGTGCCCGCCCCCTATTCTGCACCCCATTCATCTGAAGATGTGCGATCTGCACGGGAACTTGAGCCTCTCGCGCGATCTGCAAGCTTTCCAAGGTCGCCTCAAAAAGCCGCTCGCCATAGTCCCGTTGATGCGTTGCGAAGAAGCCGGCCGCTTTGCAAAGCCGCACATTCTCTTCGTGAGCTGCCGAGCGCATTGGGGCGTACCAAAGCCCTGTTGAAAGGCCCCATGCGCCCTCCGCCATACCCTCAAGCACCATTCTTTCCATCGCTGCCAACTCCTCAGAGGTCGCAGGCCGCTCCTGCATGCCCATTACCGAAACGCGAACCGCTCCGTGCGGAATTAGGTAGGCCACATTCGTGCCGATGCCGGCTGTCTCATAGCGCTCGAGCAGCTCGTTCACTCGACACCAACTCCAGTCCACACGAGGCTTATCTTCATCATCATGCGCTTCCGAATCGCCAAACAGCCCGGCGATGTAACGCCGCTGTATCTCCATCCCGGCATCGGTAACGGGAGCAAAACCAAGCCCACAATTGGAAAAAACCTCTGTCGTCACGCCCTGCATCACTTTGGCAAGGTGTTCCGGACTGTTCAGCAGAGCGATATCCGCATGGGTATGAATGTCTATAAACCCCGGTGCCACCACCAACCCGCTGCAATCGAGGGTTTTCCTGGCCTCCACATCGGTCGGAAGCACCTCCACAGCCGCAATCCGATCGCCCACGATGCCCACATCTGCTTTCACGCTCGGAGCGCCCGTGCCGTCCACAACGGTTCCGTTGCGCAGGATAAGATCGAACATCTACGTTCACCTCCTCAAAATTATAGCCCGGACGTGCGCACACGCCGGGCTTCAGCAGGCGAACAGGACGATCGTCCCGTTCATCACTACGCTGTACTCCTCAAGCACATCTCATAGAAACGCCTCAAGGAGAACACAGTTTGGTTAAAACAGGCTTAGACCGCCTGCTCACCTCGTTGACTGTGATCCATAATCTAGACACCACCTCCTTTCCCAGTCTAACATCTATTATCGTCTTTTCCGCTCCTCTTGTCAAGGGGTTTAGGCTGCTTCTGAGAAAAGAGGTGTCTCGTATAGGCCGCTTTAACCTACAGGCGATAGATCGGTGGGTTGGAGAAGCCTTCCGTTTTCATAGACCGTGGGGAAATAGTCGCCCTTCAGCACCTCGCCAGGAGCCACCTGCACGTGTTCCTCGACAAGGTGATGCCCCGTCGGCACAAAACGCGTGTAGCCCGGCATGTAGTGCACGGCGATGGCCGGACGATTTCGTTCGGAACGGTTTGGCGGAGCGCCGTGCCATGTAAGGCAGTGATGAAAGACCACATGCCCCGCCGGCACCTCACAAACCACCTCCTCGATGGTCTCTCCTTCCGGCACAAACCCCGGATTGGGCGTTGGTGAGTGCGTCACCGGGTCGTTGCCGATGGTGCCGCCAGGGTAAGGTCCCCACTTATAGCTTCGCTTAACCATGCGCATGCACCCGTTTTCTGCAGTGGCGTCTTCCAGCGCAACCCATGCGCTGATGAGATCGGGCGGCTGAATAATCGGCCAGTAGGGGTGATCTTGATGCCAAATGGTTGGGCCTCCAATACGTGGCGGCTTGATCTGTATCTGGTCGTGCCAAACACGCACCGTATCTGTGTTCATCAGTTGAGCGATAATAGGCACGATGATCGGATGGTAAAGATGGCGTCGGAAAGCCGGCTCGGCCAGCCAAATGTTGACTACCTGAGTGACGACCTCTTCGGAAGAGTCTCCCAGTAGATTGCGATTGGCTTCGGGTTTGGCAGCGCTTTCCCCTCGTAAAACCCTATCCAATGCGGCATTTAGCTCTCTTAGCTCTTCATCACTCAACACTTTACCGTACACGAGAAACCCGTTCTCCCAAAAGGAGCGCACCTCTGCATCTGTCAGTACCATTTCGATCCTCCGGCATATACCATGCTTTTGTGTTAGTTAGAGTTAGCGTTAGGACAAGAAGTTTCCTTCTTTAAGGAAATACGATCTTTCCTAACACCACAGACCGCGCCGCACCGGTTGCCGATGGCAGATTGCCCGGCATTCCCCGCAGCGTGAGATAGCCCAAGATGGCAAAAGCGACGGCCTCCTTTGCGTCGTCGGGTACTCCGAACTCCTCATGGGTGGAAAGAGCAATAGGCGCCAACCTTTGTTGTAGACGCTGCATAAGCCAACGGTTATGCACACCCCCTCCCCCTACGATGACTCGATGGATGGGTGCTCTGGGTAATAGCCACCGCTCGTAGGCCTGTGCGATACTCTCCACCGTGAGCGCAGAGGCCGTGGCCAGCATATCCTCCCACCGTAGACCGCGTTCACGTGCGCGTTGGCAAAACCATTGGACATAGGCTTTTCCGAAAAGCTCTCTGCCGGTAGATTTTGGCGGCGGCTGCTGAAAATAGGGATGCGCCAAACACTCCGCCAGCAGGTCTTCCTGAATTTGGCCTTGTGCGGCCCATTGTCCTTCCGGATCGTACTCTTGCTGGCCTGCGGTCATCTCACGGACGATTCCATCTATCACCATGTTTCCCGGCCCTGTATCAAAAGCGATGATCTCGGCGTCCTCTCGCGATTGACAGCCCATTGGTAAATAGGTGGCGTTGGCGATGCCACCGATGTTTTGTACGACACGTGTCTCCTTATCCGATCCGAACAACAGACGGTCGCTCATGGGAACGAGCGGCGCCCCTTGCCCCCCAACCGCCACATCCGCCGAACGAAAGTCGGCAATGACCATGCACCCCGTGCGTGCCGCAATAACCGCAGGCTCTCCAATTTGAAGCGTGCCCCGCGCCGGCCTGCCGGCCAACAGCATCGGCTCGGCCTGATGCCAAACGGTCTGTCCATGAGAAGCAATGGCGTCAATCTGCTCGGTTTTTAGCCCGCATTGAGCGATCACCGCTTTTGCCGCGTCCGCAAAGACCTCTGCGATCCGATAGTTCAGCAGGACGATCTTTTGCACAGGGGCGTCGGCGCGGCAGGCATCGAGAATCTCGTATTTCAGCTCCGGTGCCCACGGTAGATGACACCAACCCAACAATCGCCAGTTGGTAACGTTAGCCGCTACACCGATTTCGATCAGAGCGGCATCCACCCCATCCACGGAGGTGCCCGACATGAGTCCCACGATATAGGCCGACTTGTGTGCATCATAGAGAATAGGGTGCACAGGCATTTTTCCAATTCCTCTCTTAGCTTAAGTTGCAACTCCTCTGTACTCTTACACGATAATGATAGTGGAGAAAAAAGTAGCGGTTATGGTAATCTAAAGAGCAGGAGGAGATATTTATGCCAACCTATGGTTATCAATGCACCGAGTGCCAATATGAGTTTCAAGCCTTTCAAACCATGAAAGAAGCGCCCTTGACGACCTGCCCTAAATGCAACGGGCCGGTGAAGCGTTTGCTCTATCCGGTGGGCATCATTTTTAAAGGCTCCGGCTGGTACATCACCGATTCGCGAAAGCAAGAAAACACTTCCTCTGACGGAAAAACGAAAAAAGAAGATACCACCCCCGAATCGAAGAGTAACGATTCGACCCTTTAAAAACAGAAGCCGCTCAACCGTGTTGAGCGGCTTCGTTGCCCTCAAACCGATTATTTGCTTTGGATGAGGATGTGCCCGGTTTGTGGGTCGTACTGAATATTCACGTTCAGCGCATCCTTCACGAAAGAGAGGGGCACAATGGCCCGACCTCTATCAATGTAAGGTGCGGTTTGCATTTTCAGCGATTGATCGTTGACGGTAGCCGTTCTGTGCCCGATGCGAAATTCGATTTCGCGACTGGTGTTGATAGCCCGCACCGTTTTAGACTGAGCATACCACTCCACGGTTCCTCCGGTGTGTTCAAATATCTGTCGGAAAGGCGCAAGCGGCATTCCATGCACCACTCGCGGCGGCACATCGAAGGCGATCAACTGGTTGTCGAAGGCGATCTGCAGCGTTCTGGCGTGATGTACGGTTGCACCGGCGCCAAGCAATCGCGTCTGCTGGATGCGTTTCACGACGGGCTGTGCCACCAGGCCTGTAAAGGCGCGAGGCCTTGCCCCCACTCCCACCGAGGCGGCCACATGAGGGACGACGGCGAAGTTGCCGACGCGGCGCGGGGCTACCAAAGGTTGGGACATGCGACCGGCAAACGACAGTCCCTCCTTATTAAGGCTTAGCGCCCCCTTCGGCTCTGCCAACATGGCCAGAACGCCAGGATGGAAGGCCGATGCAGCGGGAACGGCGAAGTGCACCGTTGGCACCTGGTGATCGGGTGCACTCCAGGCTGTTTCGGGCAGTGCAGGCGCTTTGAAGCGGTTCGGAGCGGGCAGTGCCAACAGCGGATGCTCCTTCGTTACCTCCTGTTGCACCACGACAGCCCGCAACCCGCCCACAAGCGACGCAGCCGGAGCCGTGTCTTCCGTTGGCGTTGCAGCCGCATCTGCATCCAAATGCCCTTCGGGCTGAAGGGCCAGTGTGGCCTCTACCGCGTGGTTAACCAAGTTTTGAGCCGGAGAAGGCTGCGAGGTGCGCAGGTCTGGGATGGTGGTTTGGCGATTGGTGAAGCCCATCACATTGTTGACGGTTACGAAGGTGCGTATCTTCTTCACAACCGCTTGGGTCTGGGCGTCAAGAACCTCGATGTAAATCTCATGGTTGCCGTTGGCGACGCGAGTGGAGTCCCAGTTGAACGTGTAGGGCGCATAGTTCTTCATCATGAGGAAACGGTTGTCCACATAGAACGATACAAACGCCCCACTTAAAGAGGGATCGACCTGCACAACGATCGGCACCACGCCCTGCACAATGGCATTTTGCATGGGGGATGTTAGGCGAACAGGCCCTCCCTCGCCAAAGTGCACGGTGGCTTTGGCAACCACAGCCCGTCCGTTAGCATCTATTCCTTTTACAACAACAACGTGATCTCCGGCCTCCACCAGGGAGGGATCGATTTCAAAACGGATTTTGCCGACTTTGGCGTCGGTCGTCAGCGCGCTCTTTTCGAGGAGATTTCCGTCAATGTAAAGCATTATCGAGCGGATGTTGCCCCCGATGTAGCGGACGGTTAGAGCAACGTTACCGGCCTCTGTAACCGTGGCCTCTGGGGAGATAGAGAGCTGAAGCCCGCCCACATTCGTCATCGTGATGTGGTCTGCCAAGCTCGGTGGGGTCGCGGTGAGACCAAGCCCCGTGCCGGCAGCAAGGGCAAGCATGCAGGCCATACGTTTTTTCATGCAGTTTGCCTCCTTTGTTTCCGCGCGGTGTTCGCGCTCCCTTCGCAATTCCCCCAAGCTAAAAATAGACGAAGTGACCTACTTTACGGCACTTCACTGCCTTAGCGGAGAAATTGCAACCGAAGGTTTGTGAAGATATCGGAATCCGTGCCCAAGAGGCGTCGTGATACCAGCTACGACATATGGGCATTCTAGAGCCTATATACTCTATCACAATTGAGACGATGTGTCAAGAGTTTTTTGACAAAAATTTTGCCACAGGCCGCCCCGCACTTTGCCTGCTGCCGACAGAGGGTTTAACAAGATCACGGGGCGCGAAACTCGCGCCCTGACAAACCGGGGAACAACACGAACTATTTTGCGGTTGAGGGCGGTTGAGGGTTCATTGTGGCCGCCTTCAACTCCTCCATCTCCTTGTGAAAGATGGCGCGCTGCTGCTTGATGCCCGCCTCTCCCATCTGAGCCTGATGCCAATATTTATCCGAGACATCAATGGTGTAGGGATTCGGTAGAGAGCTTTTAGGCGTGTTAGGATGATTCACCATCTCATAAAGCTCACTGAGCATCGGGGCGGGAATCCCTTTCTTCTTCCACTGCTCCACCGTCTTTTTCGCAATCCCATGCTTTAAAAGCTTCTTATCCATGCCTGCCGGAAGCGGCACGAGGGCCTGTTTGGGCGGCTTGGCCGGCGCCGACGGCAGATTCGTTACCTGATTGTCCTCTTTAGGAGGTGCAGCCGGTGGCGGCGCCACCATGCGTCCACCGAGATAGAGGATCACGATAAGCAAAACAACGATAAGTAACTGCGTTAAAGAGAAATTTCGTTTCATAATCGAGAATGTTGAACCTCCTTAACCCTTTATGGGTCTATATCTGAATACGCATTATGCCTTGCTTCTCTCACCCCTGTCAAGCTGCAAAGCGGCATTTAGGCGACCCTCTATCTCGATCTCCGACAGATTGTGCGGTATCTGCACATAGAAAACCGCGCGCGCTTCCCCCTGCCACACCGATATCCGCGCGCTCTGGATATTCCACCCCAAATGCGCGAGAGCCGCTGCAGGCCAGTAGAGCGCACCCATCTGCTCCTCACCCGCTACTTCAATGAGCACGATCTCCTCCTCCGCATTCTTACTCACACCTCGCACATACATCCCTTTTGCCTGCTGTGCAGCCGGCAACGCCAAAGGTTGCCCGCGTATCACCTTTTTTAGTAGCTCAGTCACCTCTTTCCTCTTGCCGGGCAGGAGATGGCGACCACGGTAGTCTACCCAAAGGGTATCTATGGCAATACGTTCACTTGCGGTAACACGGGTTAACACCTGGGCGGCATGAACGGTTACCCCGGCGCAGAAGAGCGCTAGGGCGATCTTAGCCAATAGTCCGGGCTGCGGGTCGTCATAAGTACAGACCGTCAATTCGGAGTAGGTCGCCGTTGGCTCGTCTTCAAAGGCGATCACAAGCTCGCCGGCACGTACACGCTGAACGTACTCGATGTGGGCGGCGATGCGCTGCACGGGCTGATTCAGCAGATAGCTCGTTGGCATGGCCTGGATGTGCTCTTCTACCAACTCGGCCGGAAGCGTGTGGAAACTGGTGTCTCTCAGCAGCGCTCTCTGTGCACGCGCCACTAATGTCTCCTCATCTTCAACCTCTTCGCGTGCGTAGAGAGCATCCAAAGCCCGCAGCCATAGCGTCCTCAAAAAATGCCCCTTTACCGGTGTCCACACCCCCTCACCAACGGCGCGTGTATCGGCATAGGTTAGTAAGTAGAGCATGTTAAGCCGATCTACGTCGTCTACCACCCGCACAAAATCGGCAATGGTCTGTTCTCTATCGAGATCGCGTAGGCGCGAGGTCTCCGCCATTAACAGATGGTTCCTCACCAGAAAACAGACGGCCTCAGTGGCCTCTTCATCCCATTCCAGTCGCTTACATATCGCCCGTGCAATGCGCTCTCCGCTCTCGGCATGCGGCACGTCGGGCACGGCCTTTCCACAATCGTGAAGCAGGGCCGCCAACATAAGCCATTCGGGATGAGGAAGCTCGAGCAGCAGACGGCGCATCTCCGTGAATAGCTCTTCATTGGCATGGTGTGGTTCCAAAAGAGCTTCGATATGCTTGATCACATAGAGGGTATGCTGGCCCACCGTATACTCATGGGCGGGATCGTAGGGAATGAGATTCATCAGCACGCCGAACTCCGGCAATAGCCAGCCAAGCACCCCCAAATCGGCCATCTTCTGCAGAATGGGGTAAACTTTGCCCGTTGCCGAAAGCAGCCGAGTGAACACCTGACGGATGCTACGGTCTGCGGGAACCTCCGGTTTAGACTTCAATAGCTCAATAATGATAGGCTCCAGCGCCTCTCCGATCTCCAGCTGATACTTTTGGGCCAACTCGAAAATCCACAAAATCCAACCGAGGTCGTCGGCGATCAGGGCATCGTTAGCGGGCACGATCTGCCGATGCTTACAGTCTAACCCGATCCCTAAAATGAGACGGCTATGCTCTACACGCCGGAATGTGGAGGAGGCAAATCGCCGTAGCGTTGCCAAATGGGCATAGGTTTCGGCCATAAACGTCTCTGCGGAGGCCGGCTCTCGGCCGTAGCCCAACGCCTGAGCTACCTCCTCTTGGCGAGTGACCACCAGCACATCGCGCTCGGCTCCGCTAAGCGCATGCAGGGCGTTCCGAATTTGAAAAAGGTGCTCCTTCGCTAAGGCGAGTTGTTTGCAGTCCTCTTCGTTTAAATGCATCTCTTGTTGCAGCACCTGAAAAACTCGTTCGCCACGAACGCGTGCTGCCGGCAGATGATGGCGTGCCTGCAGCAGCCATACCATCGTCTGAAAATCCCGCAGCCCTCCGGGTCCCTCCTTCAAATTCGGCTCAACATGGTAAGGAACCATCCCGTGCTTCGCAAGCGCCCGCGAACGCTCCTCCAGCTTGGCAAAAATGAAGTCGGTCGCGTTAAAGTTATTCCAAAAAGCGTCTTCAAACTGAATAAAAAGTCGTTCGCTGCCCACAATGAGCCGGGCATCTAATAGCCCACTTATGGTAAGCAGATCGAGGTTGCCACAATCTTCCAACAGGCGATAGGCGTAACCCACCTCCAGCCCAACACGATTCATTCCGATATCCATAAGGGCCTGGAACATATATCGAACGACCTGATCGGTTCGGGCCTCCCCATCACGAAGAGGAATGAAGGTGATGTCTATGTCGGAGTAGGGACAAAGCTCTCTTCTGCCATAGCCACCCGTTGCCACAATACAGAGCGGCACACCGTCAGGTGCCTCCCCAATGCGTTCGCAGGCCAACTCGAACAATCGCTCGATCATGGCATCGGTCAGGTCGCTGAAGCGACGTGCCATCTGCGTGCCGGAGGGTGCTTTTACACTCTTCAGGCCGGCGTCCCCTCCCTCATCGCGCAGAGGAGCCTTTATCTCATCGTTCAGTTTCTCGCGTTCTGCAAGGAAGAAGGCCGCTATCTGCTCCGGATCGCTCAAGGTTTTTAGGGCCGCATAGGCCTCGCGGCCAACGCTAGGCTCTCCCGAAAAATCGCAAGATGCTTTGAGGCCGACGGTGCTGCAAACGACTTTATCCCCTTCGCCCCCCTTGAGTTCTGGGAACACGGAAAGCGGAGGAGGGGAGACCTGGGGCCGATCGGAGCCTTTTGGGCGTTTCTTCATTCCTGCTTAACCTCTACCCGAATGCCAATGGTGGCAATGATGCTGGCTACCCGCTCGCACTCCTCCTTGTCGGCGTGATGAACCACCGATTTACCTAAGTGATGTATCTCCCAAGTCTCGATGGCGGCCTCTTCAAACGAACAGTGCGTTGCGGCAATGAGGATGTGAATGACCTCCTCCACCGTGTTATAGTCGTTGTCGTACACCACAACAATCCACTCCGCCCCGCTGCCTCCTATGCTTTCTTGCTCCTCTCCCTTTGGCAGCGCCTTAATGGAGTTCTCTGCAAACCCCATGCCTCTCTCCCCGAAGACGACAGTGGGATCACCGGAAAATCTGGCGATTTTTTGGGGCAGAGTGCTCTGCACCTCGTCACACCCAGCACCCATCAGAAGAGGAGGTTTTTGCGCGTAGCCGAAAGAATAATGATGTGTTGCAAAAAAGTGTTTCCTTAGCATCTTTCTCCTCCTCTACACCAAATGGATATGTGAGCCACGCTCATCTTTCGTTACTTCAATACGATGTGCGAAGGCATCTTTCAGATCTTCCATGTGGGTAATCACTAAAATCTTCTCGAAATCGTCTTTGATCGCCTCGATGGCTTCCACCAGGCGCTCCCGCCCCTTTCCATCCTGCGACCCAAACCCCTCATCCATAATTAAGGTTTGCAAACGAGTGCCACTGCGGCGAGCAAGTAGGCGCGAGAGGGCGATGCGGATGGCAAAACTGATGCGGAAGGCCTCTCCCCCACTAAACAGTTCGTAGGGGCGTGTGCCCATATCGTCCGTAATGCGGATATCGAGCGTTTCAATCTCACCGCGCTTGGAGCGTGTCGGGCGCACCACTTCAAAACGCAGTTGCATTTTGCCGTCTGTCAAAGAGCGTAAAATCTCGTTGGCTTCCTCTTCCAACTCCGGCAGCGTGTTCTCGATGATAAGCGCCTGAACCCCTTTTCTGCCAAATGCAGCGTCTAAATGTTCATAGAGGCTTTGCCGCTCCTTCCAGGCTTTTAAAGCGGTTTCTTTCTCTCGCAAGTCAAGAGTTGCCCTTTCCGCACGTTGCACCGCCTCGGCAAGTCGCCCCTCCTCAACCCTCTGTTCTTCACTAAGTCGGCGAACCTCGTCAAGCGCCTGTCTAGCCGCCTCGTACCGCTGTTGCACTTCGTCAATCTGCCCTAACATAAGGCATTTTTCGGCTTGCTCTTCCTCCAGAGTCTGTATCTGCGCTTGTCTTTCGTCAATGAGACGGTTTAGCCGCTGCCTCTCCTCGCGCATCGGCTCAATTTGGGCGCGTGCATCTTCGAGCAAGCGAAAGCGCTCGCGGGCCGGCTCTAGGGCCTCTGCCTTTCGCTTCGCCTGTTCGTACTGCGTGCTAACCTCCTGCAGTCGGTCAAGCGTCCTTTGGGCGATCGTCAACTTGGCTCTTACCGGATGACCAAAATCCCCTTTTTCGAGCTTTTGCTGTAATTCGTTGTGCTCATTGCGCGCTTGCTCTAATCTCGACTCAACCCCATCGTACTCTTGTAATCGCGACTGCAGCGCATCCAAACGGGTGTGCCACTGCAGTATCTCCTCCCGTTGCTTCTGTAACGCCTCTATCTTCTCTCTATTCTGTCTTTCCGCTTCCCGCACCTCATTCAGCTTCGCCTCTATCGTTTGACGTTGTGAAATCAGTTGCTCCACGTTGGCGATTTCAAAACGCGCGAGGCGCTGAAGCGGTTCCTGCGCATTACCAAGCCGTAGCAACAGCGGGCGCAGCTCATTACTTGCGGCTGTCGCCTCCAGATCGGCCAGCTCCTTCTGCGTCTGCTGCAGCTTTTCCTCCACGGTATCGTACTGCTCTCGTTGCGCTAGCAACTCCTGCAGCCGCGCTCTCTGCTCGATAAACCGGTGTCGCTGCGCCTCTAGGCGTTGTTGCTTCTCCTCAAGCTGTTTTCTCCTCTCTTTCAGCTCGATGCCCTGCTGCCGCACCCGTTCGAGCTGCTCCTCACGTTCCTGCAACTTCGCCTGATGTGAGGCAATAAGTCGCTGCCGCTTCTCGTCGTTCAACTCCGAAGCGCATACCGGGCAACTGGCCCCAGCCTGTTGCAGAATGGGTAATACCTCTTTAATTTCGCTTATATCCTGCTTCAAGCGGTCATATTGCGCCTTCAGCCCCTGATACCTTTCCGTTGCTTCCGCCAACTCCTGCTGCACCGACTGCAACTCCGCTTGAAGCGGCTCTTCTCCGACGAGCTGCTGCTCCAGATTCGCGATGTCGGCAAGAATTCTATTTCGAGCCTCTAAATCCCGTTGCCATTGGGCAAGCTCTTGCCGCTTGGATGCTATCTCGTGCTGCAAAGCCTGACGTGCCAAACTACAATCGTTCTCGAGTTGTCTGATTGTTTCGTAATCGGTCTGCAGGGTCTCCCTTTGTCGCTCCAGTTTCTGCTGCCGTGCAGATAGCTGATCCGAACGAGTCTGAACATCTTCTACCGATTCGAGCTTGGTGTTTAAAGCTTGAATCTCTGTTACCAACTGCTTCTTCTGCTCGATCTCTTTTTCAAGCTGCTCTATGTCATGGTGCTTTACATCAATAGCATGACGCAAGGCCTGCTCCTCACGCTGCAGTTCGGCCTCTCGTCGCACCTTCTCCTCATTGGCGGCATAATATTCTCTGAGTTGCGGTTCTAGCGCATCGGCCTTCTGTTTCGCACTTTGCCATAACTCGTAGTCGCGGATGATGGCCTCACTCTGCCCTAACAGGGCTTCCATCTCCGTAATTTGGCTTTCAACTCTTGCAAGTTCTTCCCTGCGGGTTTGCGTGTCTGCCCTCTGCTCGGCAAGTGTCCTCTCAAGCTCTCTCACCTGTGCGGCCAAAGCCTGCAACTCCACAAGCTTCGTGTGCAGTTGCGCATGTTCTTGCTCTTTTTGGGCCAGCTCCTCGCGCAACCTTTCAAGACCGGCTCGCACCTCTTGCAACTGTGCGTTTCGCCGCTGTAAATCGTTGGCCTCCAGCTTTAAGAGATTCACCTGCCCCTCAAGCTCCTGTATCTGGGCTTTCGCCTCTCGTACTTGCTCGCGTGCAAGCTCTTGGAGGCGGTCGTAGCGCTCGAGGCCAAGGATTTGCCCTAGCACCTGCTTGCGCTTATCCGGGGTTTGCCGCGTAAACTCCTCCGCACGGCCTTGTTGTAGATAGGCCGAATTCAAGAACGTCTCATACTCCATGCTGAGGAGCTGGGTAAGGCGCTTTTCCGTCTCCCGTTGCGACGTTCCGCTAAGCGATATCCAGTCCTTCCCATCCCAACCGGCAAGGTGCCATTCGCTGCTGCCGCCGCGCTTACGCTTCTTGGTGACCTTGTAGCGCTGCCCATTCAGCTCGAACTCAAAGAGAACCTCCATATCCTGCGCGCCAAGCCGAATGAGATCGTCTTCACTTACCCCTTGCGATGCGATGCGGGTGCGCCCCCACAGTGCCCAGGTGATGGCATCGAGCAGGGCGCTCTTGCCATTGCCGTTCTCACCGGACAGACAGGCCACATGAAGGCCATCAAAGGTCAACGTCTCCGGTGGCTCTCCGTAGCTCATAAAGTTTTTCAAACTCAATCGAATCGGGATCATCCTGTTGCCTCATCCCTAGAGCGAAGTTGTAAGCTCTCTCTCCTCTTGTTCTAGCGTCTGAAAGAGCGGTTCGGCGGCCTCTAACAGACGGTCTTTCAAGGGTCGGAGTTTGTCTTGGGTCTCGATGTAGAGGGTTAACGCCTCACGTGGCCGGCGATTTTCGGTTAGTGCGCTGTTACGCGTGTTGATGTTGCGACGGATAGCGCGGCGTACGATACGCACCAGCGCCGGAGATAAGGCCTCTTCGATAAGGCGCTGGTCTACCAAAGAATCGCGCTCCGCCTCAATGTGATAGATCAATCGTACGATGTTGTCTCGAATTGGGTGACGCCTGATGGCAGAGAGGATGGCCGCAGTAGGATCATCGCAATCGGCATCCACTTCGATCTCCACCATCTTGCGAGCCACATCTACCGCAAAAAACCGATAATCGGCTCCCCCCTTGTACACATCGGCGATCACAAACCCCTTTTCTTCCTCACGCTCTCCAAAATCTATGCGGTCGGGACTACCACAGTAGACCACGTGGGGTTGGCCTTGAGGATGAAGGTCTTGAAAGCGGTGTATGTGCCCCAGCGCCACATAATCGAAAGCGGGGTTTGTTAGCACAGAGAGGGGAACCTGAGGCTCGTTGGAGTTGCCTAAGTAACCCTGTTGCCAACTCGAAAGTTTAGCGCCGCTTACCCAGAAATGCCCCATGAGCACCGTGGGAATGTCATCTTCTGCCTCCCTCACCTTCTTCGCCAACTCCTCAATGTAGAAGCAGTAACGTTCTTCCACATAGCGGCGCGTTTCATCTAAGCTGAAATGCTTCAACTCTTCCCGCCCAATCAGCACGCCCTTCGCCAAATAGGGCATGGCCGCAACACGCAGCATGCCACGCTTTGTGGGGATGCACCCTACTTCTGGACGGCTGTATACGTAGACCTTTTCAACGCCGAGCGTTCGATAAATTTCGATGGCGTTCGCACGCCCCTTCATTACCGGCAGGTCGTGATTGCCGGTGAGCAGCACTACAGGAATGCCCTTTTCGGAGAGACGGCGAATACACTCGGCAAACTCACGCTGCTCGGTCTGACGAGGGTCACGCGCCTTGTAGGCATCGCCGGTAAAAATTGCGATGTCTACGTCCTCTTCAATAGCCCGATCAATAGCACGCATAAGCGACGTTTTAAAATCCAATAAACGCGAGTTGAGGCCGGTTGCAGCGTCTAGCTTACCGTATTGCTCTACGCCGAAATGGGTATCTGCGAAATGCATAACTCGGACGGTGTAGCCCATGTTCTGTTGTTCCTTGTGCGCACGATGCGTATTTCCTAACATTATAACACTGCCTGCAACATTCGTCTTGGCGGAAAGCGATTCCAACCCCTAACATACGTTTTGGGGTAGGCGACACTTGTTCGCTTCCAGAAAAAGATGAGACGCAGTGAAGAGGTATACTAGTGTAGCTTATGTTCGCATTGGTGCCCTATGGTGAACCGACTTTCCGTGTTTTCCGGTTGCATGATACTGTGCTTACTTTCGCTGTGTTCGTTGGGGAAGGCAGCCGATCTGCCGGACGCTTTGCGTTATACCGCCAATCTCTACGCTAACCTTCATAGCTACGCGGAGCGGGCAACGGTTGAAGCCACGCTGCAAACCAACAGCACCACACTGGAACGGTTTGTGGAAGGGATTGTCCTTTCCGCCAAGCGCCCCAACCTTCTGCGCTTGGTGATCAATGTACCGAATCGGGCTGCCTATCAGGCCGTTTACAGCGACGGTAAAACGCTGAGTGTCTACAA
>NZ_DATGKU010000156.1:0-1197 GCF_035294505.1 Chthonomonas sp.
ATGGCCTTGCCGTGCAGCGTCTGCCCATCCAGCTTGCCCTCGCCCGTCAACACAAGGCAGCTGTTCCTGCAGTGGGTATCGAAGTCGAGCACATCCAGCACCATCTCGGCGCCCGCCACCAGCCTTGCCCGGCAAAAGGCCAGCAGGCCTGCTCCCAACCCGCCCGCCGCCCCGGCGCCAGGCACATCGGCAACCGCAACGCCTAGTTCGCTCTGCAATATCGCCGCATAGTGGGCAAGTGCCTCATCCAACACGGCCACCATCTCCGCCGTCGCCCCCTTTTGAGGCCCGTAAACAGCAGAAGCTCCCCGCTCTCCACAAAGAGGGTTATCCACATCGCAGGCCACAATCACCTCAACATCCGGGGGGAGCTTCCAATGGGTAAGGTCTATCGTCTTCAAACGCCGAAGGGCTGCTCCCCCTGGCGGCAGCTCTCGCCCCTGTTCATCCAGAAGCCGCGCCCCCAACGCCTGCGCCATGCCGGCCCCTCCATCGTTTGTCGCGCTTCCGCCAATTCCAACCAGCAGCTTCTTACACCCAGCCCTCACCGCCTCTAACATCAGCTCGCCGGTGCCGTAGGTGGTGGCATGCAGCGGATCGCGCTCCTCCGGCTTCAACAGGCGCAAGCCCGAAGCCTGTGCCATCTCTATAACGGCAAACTCTCCCTTCTCTCCACCCAACCGTCCCCACGCTGCCTCTATAAGGCGATTGAGCGGATCGTGCACCTGCGCCCGATAGATCGCCCCACCGGTGGCCTCTACCAGCGTCTCGAGAGTGCCGTCCCCGCCATCCGCTAAGGGCAACCGAATAAGCGGCGCCTCGCTGCCAAGTACCTCTTGTATCCCCTCCGCCATGGCGTGCGACGCCTCGCCGGCCGTCAAACTTCCCTTGAAAGCGTTTGGACATACCAAAATGGAGCGTCGAATCAACGGCATTTCACCCTTCGGTTCATCAACATGCAAAACATTCTACCTTAGCGCTGCTTATACCGGCCTCAACTGCGTGTGGCTGCTCCCCGATGGCATCTGAGACAAGGCCAGAATAGGTATAATCTTCAAAACATCCCCACAAAGAAGAAAATACCGTCATGCAGGCCGAAGAGATACTCTACGGGTGGGACCCCGAACCCCGCATTGTGGCCGTGGAGACCGTTGCAAAAGATACCACCCTCGCCGTCTATCGCCGCACCGAAACAGA
>NZ_DATGKU010000157.1:0-4328 GCF_035294505.1 Chthonomonas sp.
ATCTCCGAGGCCGCCAGTTGCGCCACCACCTCCTCATGGGTCATTGCCAACAGCATCGGGTGCCCGCGTCGGTCACGAAAACGCACCATGGTTTCGTCTATGGTTTCCCAGCGCCCGCTCTGTTGCCATAGTTCGGCCGGATGTACAACGGGCATGTTCAGCTCCTGCCCGCCGATGGCGTTCATCTCTTCCCGCAGTATCTGTTCCATTTTGCGAACAGCCCGCCAAGCGAGAGGGAGATAAGAGAAGATGCCGGCAGCAAGCTGCCGCACATAGCCGGCCTGCAGAAGAAGCTGATGCGAGGCGATGTCGGTTTCTGCCGGCGGGTGGCGAAGGGTTTCTCCAAACAGCTGTGAGACGCGCATAGTTTCTCCATTCTCCAAAAATGCTAAGGAGAACATTGTAGACTACAGCGTACGCGCACGTCAACACACTTGACTTTCTTGGCAAACTTGTGCTAACATTTTTTCCCTTTTCACATTGGGGTGAGTTTGGGGGCGCGATGCGGCGCTTTGATCTCGCTTTTGCAGCAGCTCTTGAAAGCTGTGGTAAGAAGTGAACATACGGAGGCAGACCGAATGCAGAAGAGACTTGGCTCGTTACCTCATGCTGAGGGGCTATACGACCCCGAATTTGAACATGACGCCTGTGGGGTTGGTTTCGTAGCGCATATCAAGGGAGAGAAATCGCACGCCATTATTGAAAAAGGGATAGGCGTGCTGCAGAACCTTGTGCATCGCGGGGCTTGTGGTTGTGATCCCGAAACCGGAGATGGCGCCGGCATTCTTATTCAAATCCCTCATGCCTTCTTTGCACGGCAGCTTGCCGAACAGGGAGTCGATCTGCCCCCTCCCGGCCACTACGGTGTGGGCATGATCTTTCTGCCACCCGATGCGGAAGAGCGCGCGTGCTACGAGCAGATCATCAATCGTGTCGCTCAAGAAGAGGGACAACCGGTTATTGCATGGCGTGATGTGCCGGTAGACAACACGAAAATCGGCTCGCTGGCGCGTTCGTGCGAGCCGGTCATTCGTCAAGTTTTCCTCAAACGAAACCCACAACTGCCCGATGAGGATGCGTTCGAGCGCAAGCTGTTCGTGATTCGACGGGTCGTCCAAAACGAGATCGCACGAATGCGCCTACCCCAGGAGAACTTTTTCTACGTTTGCAGCCTCTCTTGCCGTACTGTGGTCTATAAGGGGCTTCTGCTTGCCCATCAGATCGCCGCTTTCTACCAAGACCTCAATGCGCCCGATATGGTCACCGCATTGGCGCTGGTGCATCAGCGATTCTCGACCAACACCTTCCCGTCATGGGATTTGGCCCACCCCTACCGCTATCTTGCCCATAACGGAGAGATCAACACCCTACGCGGCAACCGCAACTGGATGCGTGCGCGTGAGGCCCGTCTCAGTTCGCCGCTTTTCGGAGAGGACATCAAGAAGATCGTGCCGTTGGTCAACCGCTCCGGTTCCGACTCGGCGACTCTAGATAACGCTCTTGAGGTTTTAACGCTGAGCGGCCGTAGTCTCCCTCATGCGATGATGATGCTCATTCCTGAAGCTTGGGATGGCAACGACTTGATGGACCCCGATAAAAAGGCCTTTTACGAATATCACGCCTGCTTAATGGAACCATGGGACGGGCCGGCCGCCGTTGCCTTTACCGATGGCCGCGTGATCGGAGCTGTCCTCGACCGTAACGGTTTGCGACCCGCCCGCTATCTGGTAACCGATGACGATCTTGTGGTGATGGCCTCCGAAACCGGTGTCATTGACATCGGCCCCGAACACATTATCGAAAAGGGGCGTCTGCAACCCGGCAAAATGTTCTTGGTGGATCTGCAGCAAGGCCGTATCATCAGCGATGAGGAACTAAAACATACCATCGCGACGGCTCATCCTTATCGGCAGTGGCTGGAGCAGAACCGTATCACGCTCCAGCAACTGCCCGATGTAGCGCCACCAAAGCCTTCAGATCATAAAACTATCCTTACGCGCCAAAACGTTTTTGGTTATACGTTGGAGGACTTGAAGTTCATCTTTCAACCTATGGCCACTACCGGCGAGCAGCCTCTCGGTTCCATGGGCACCGACACCCCATTGGCGGTGCTTTCCAACCGGCCACAGCTGCTATACAACTACTTCAAACAGCTCTTTGCCCAGGTGACCAATCCGCCCATTGACCCCATTCGCGAAGACCTTGTCATGTCGCTTACCGACTACATAGGGCGGGAGGGCAACCTGTTCGACACCACGCCGGAACATGCCAAGATGCTTCGGCTCGAATCGCCCATTCTCACGAATGTGGAGTTGGAGCGTCTACGCCATGTGAACCATCCCGATTTCCGTGCCATCACCCTCTCGGCCGTTTTCTCTATAAAAGAGGAGAACGGCCTAGAGAAAGCGATGGAGCGGCTTTGCCAGCAGGCCTCGCGTGCGGTGGCCGACGGTGTAAGCTTCCTTATCCTCTCCGATAGGGAGGTAGATGCCGAACACGCTCCGATTCCGGCGTTGCTGGCCACTTCGGGGGTGCATCACCATCTAATTCGTGAAGGTACCCGCACGCAGGCCGGGTTGATCATCGAGACGGGAGAGGCGCGCGAGGTGATGCACTTTGCGCTTCTCATCGGCTACGGAGCCAGCGCCATCAACCCTTACCTTGCCTTCGAGACGTTGGAAGATATGTATCGGCGCTCGATGCTGCCGCAGGATTTGTCCCTCGAAAAGGCCATTAAAAACTACATTAAAGCGGTGAACAAGGGGTTGCTGAAAACCTTTGCAAAGATGGGCATCTCCACTTTGCAAAGCTATCGTGGCGCCCAGATATTTGAGGCCATCGGGCTGGGGCAGGAACTTGTGGATCGCTACTTTACCGGAACGCCTAGTCGCCTCGGAGGGATTGGGCTAAAAGAGATTCAGCGAGAGGCGCTCGCCCGCCATCACTACGCCTATCCGCCCCAAGAGATACCCGAAAGCCTTGAGCTTGATCCGGGGGGGCAGTACCAATGGCGCCGCTACGGCGAGTACCATCAGTATAATCCCGACACCATAGCCGCCCTTCAGATCGCCGTTCGGCGCAAGAGTTACAAGGACTTCAAAGAGTTCTCGCGTTTGGCCAACGATCAAAGTGTGAATCGGGCCACCTTGCGCGGTCTGTTCCGCTTCAAGCCTGGCAACCCCATTCCCATTGAAGAGGTTGAACCGGCCAAAGAGATCGTGAAGCGCTTCGTGACCGGAGCCATGTCGTTAGGCTCCATTAGCCGTGAGGCACACGAAACCCTCGCCATTGCAATGAATCGTATCGGCGGAAAAAGCAACACCGGAGAGGGTGGGGAAGACCCGGTGCGCTACATCCCTGACCCAAACGGCGATAGCCGCCGTAGCGCCATTAAACAGGTAGCCTCCGCGCGTTTCGGCGTGACGACCGAGTATCTCGTCAACGCCGATGAGTTGCAGATCAAGATGGCGCAAGGCGCTAAGCCCGGTGAAGGCGGGGAGCTGCCCGGGCATAAGGTGGACGAGTACATTGCGCGCATTCGCCACACCACGCCAGGGGTTACGCTTATTTCGCCGCCGCCCCATCACGACATCTATTCGATAGAAGACCTAGCTCAGCTCATTTTCGACCTGAAAAATGCCAACCCGAACGCGCGCATCTCGGTGAAGCTGGTGGCCGAGGTGGGCGTGGGGACGGTGGCTGCCGGTGTTGCAAAGGCACATGCCGACCACATCCTCATAAGCGGGCACGATGGAGGTACCGGCGCTTCACCGCTTTCCAGCATTAAGCATGCCGGTATCCCTTGGGAACTAGGTCTGGCCGAAACCCAGCAGGTTTTGGTGAAGAACAACCTGCGTGGACGCGTACGTCTGCAGACCGATGGCCAGCTAAAGACGGGGCGCGATGTGGCTATTGCCGCGCTGCTCGGCGCCGAGGAGTTTGGCTTCGCCAGCGCCCCCCTTGTGGCCATGGGCTGCATTATGATGCGAGTCTGTCATCTCGGCACCTGCCCCGTAGGTATCGCCACACAAGACCCCGTGTTGCGTCAGCGATTTGCGGGGCAGCCGGAGCATGTCATCAACTTCTTCTTCTTTGTGGCCGAGGAGCTACGAGAGATCATGGCCCAACTCGGCTTCCGCACCGTAGATGAGATGGTAGGCCGGACGGATATGCTCGATATGCAGCCTGCCATAGACCACTGGAAGGCCTATAATCTCGACCTCACACCGTTGCTGACGATGCCGGAGGTGGATAAAAACGTGCCGGTGCGCTGCGTGATGAAGCAAGACCACGGCCTAGAAAATGTGCTCGACCATAAGCTCATCGCC
>NZ_DATGKU010000158.1:0-7265 GCF_035294505.1 Chthonomonas sp.
ACGGAGCGCACCGGTACCCGCAGAGAGCGGGTGATCTCGTAGATATTGGAAGCCAACTCGCCGCGCTTTGCCCGCGCTCGCGTTACCCCGCGATCCACCAGTGCCTGCGCTTCGTCAACCGTCATCAGATCGCCTTCACGCGCAAGCACCTCTTTGGTTGCGACGTCAAGAATGGTATCGCGCGCAACGCGAATCTGCTCAAGACGATGGGCAACCGCATCGGATATCTCCTCATTGGCGCCCACAAGTATCTCATGTGTTAATG
This sequence comes from Chthonomonas sp., assembly GCF_035294505.1. NCBI lineage: Bacteria > Bacillati > Armatimonadota > Chthonomonadia > Chthonomonadales > Chthonomonadaceae > Chthonomonas > Chthonomonas sp. The sequence goes on from NZ_DATGKU010000158.1 coordinate 266, forward strand.
GGTCTTCGATCTCCGAAAGCGTGTAGCGGCCACGAATACGTTCGCCCAGCGATTCCAGCACCTCTGTACCGTCGAGTATCTCCTCAACCTCAATGCCCTCGGTGGTACCGCAGTCCTTATCGCGCACGATCACGTCTTGCGACACATCCACCAGGCGGCGGGTAAGGTAACCGGCATCGGCGGTGCGTAGGGCGGTATCGGCCATTCCTTTTCTGGCGCCGTGCGTGGAGACAAAGAACTCCAGCACCTTCAGCCCCTCATGGAAGTTAGATTTGATGGGTAGGTCTTCGATGAGGTTTCCAAAGGGGTCGGTCATCAGGCCGCGCATGCCGGAGAGCTGCGCCACCTGCTTCGTCGAGCCACGGGCGCCGCTGTTGGTGATGATGTAGATGGGGTTAAACTGGTTATGCTCGTCGAAATCCTTCATAATGGCTTTAGCCACATCATCGGAGGCCTGCAACCACTCTTCCAGCACGCGCCGTTTTCTTTCGGCGGCCGACAACATTCCCATATCGTAGGATTGGTTAATCTCGCGAACCCGCTCTTCAGCTCGCCGGATGATTTCGTCGCGCTCGCTGGGGCTGTCCATATCCGTCATGGCGATGGTTATGCCGCCCTTCATGGCGTATTTGAAGCCGAGCGATTTCATCTCATCCAAAAACTGGACGCACCGCTCCTTGCCGTGCTTCGCGTAGACGGTGGAAACAAGCTCGGCGAGGGCGCTCTTGTTCATGGTATGGAAGAGATAGGCATCGGCATACTTTAGCTTCTCGGGCAGAATCTGGTTAAAAATCAAGCGTCCCACCGTCGTGCAGTAGCGGGTTACCGCCTCCTGCAGCTTGCCCGTAGGAACCTCTTGCCAGCCTTCAGACGTACGGTAACGCCACCGTCCATCGCTTCCTTTCACAAGCCCTACGATCTCTTGTCGCCATTGGGGCGTGTCGTCGCCGTCGTTGTAGAAGGGGCGCGGCATCTTGAGGGTAATCGGGTCGTGCAGCCCCAACTCGCCGCTGCTATGGGCCAGCAGCGCCTCATCCGGCGAGGAGAAGACGTAGTTTTTAGGTTCCTCGCCCTCCTTCAGCATGCGCATCATGGTGAGGTAATAGCAGCCCAACACGATGTCTTGCGTGGGAGCCACGATAGGCCCACCGTGAGCGGGGCTAAAGAGATTATGTGAGGAGAGCATCAGAATTCGCGCCTCCGCCTGGGCATAGGCCGAAAGCGGCACATGGACGGCCATCTGGTCCCCATCGAAGTCAGCGTTGAAGGCATAGCAAACCAGCGGATGAATTTGGATGGCCTTCCCCTCGATGAGGATAGGCTCGAAGGCCTGAATGCCCAAACGATGCAGCGTGGGCGCTCTATTCAACAGCACCGGATGCTCCCGAATCACCTCTTCAAGGGCGTCCCAAACTTCGGGCTTCGCCTTTTCGATCATGCGCTTGGCCGTTTTGATGTTGGTGGTGTAGCCGTGTTCCACCAGCGTCTTCATAACGAAGGGCTTAAACAGCTCAAGCGCCATCTCTTTAGGTAGACCGCACTGATGCAGCTTGAGGTGCGGCCCCACCACGATCACCGAACGCCCGGAATAGTCCACCCGCTTGCCCAACAGGTTCTTGCGGAAGCGCCCCTCTTTTCCTTTCAACATATCGGAAAGAGATTTCAGCGGGCGACCGTTGCTGCCCAACACGGGGCGTTGGCGACGGCTGTTATCAATGAGGGCATCAACCGCCTCTTGAAGCAGGCGCTTCTCATGGTTTACGATGCTTTCAGGTGCTCTAATCTCTATGATGCGTTTCAGCCGGTTGTTGCGGTTGATGATACGGCGGTAGAGATCGTTTAGATCGGATGCGGCAAAACGCCCGCCTTCCAGCATCACCATGGGGCGCAACTCCGGCGAGATAACGGGCACGGCCTCGATGATCATCCATTCGGGGCGGGTACGCGAGGCCAAGAAAGCCTCTACCAGCTCAAGACGCTTTGTGGCACGCACGCGTTTTGGGCCTTGGGTGTTCTCCACCTCCTGCCGCAGTTCGCGCTTAAGCTCCTCGAGGTCAATGCGTTGCAGCAACTCTTTTATGGCCGCGCCCCCTTGACCGGCCCGCACCATGTCGTACCAAGTATTGTCATCGAAGTGGCGGGCCAACACCTCTTGGAGGTTTTCCAGTGCGCGATACTGGTCTTCGGTAATCAGGTCGCGGGGTTTTATCTTTTCAAGGGTAGCGAGGGCATTACGGAGGTCTTGAATACGAAACTCCACGTCCTCCTCCTCATGACGCAGCCGCGTCTCAAGCTCGGCCCGTTTACGGGCAATGATCTCTTCCGACCATCCGTCGGCAGCCTCTTCTGGGTCATCCGAGGCGGCTGCAGCACGCCGGCGCTGCACCTCGCGATTAAACTCTTGAATGCGCCGCTCTCGGTTTGCGGCCCCTTCTTGGCGGATTCTATCCTCCTCTGCGGCCACCACGGCGCGAATTTCGCTGAGGTTTTCGGCGATCTGTACCTCGTCCACATCAATGACGATGTAGGCTTGGAAATAGAGCACGCGCTCCAGATGGCGTGGGCTCATGTCGAGGATAAGCCCTAAGGGGCTAGGAACCGCTTTGAGGTACCACACATGGCATACGGGCGCGGCCAACTCGATATGCCCCATGCGTTCACGGCGAACTTTGCTACGCGTTACCTCAACACCGCAACGCTCGCAGATAACCCCTTTGAACTTCATCTTTTTATAGCGGCCGCAGTGGCACTCCCAATCTTTCACCGGGCCGAAAATCCGTTCGCAGAATAGGCCATCCCGCTCAGGTTTAAAGGTACGGTAGTTGATCGTCTCTGGCTTCTTAACTTCGCCGTACGACCAGGCGCGGATCTCTTCGGGAGAAGCTATCCCGATCTTTATTTTTGCAAACGTGCTGGCATCTGCCATAGGAAACGTTTCCTCCAGACCGTAACGATCAAAGACGTTGACGACAAAGAGTTCCGGCACCCCCTAGCCGCAGGCCGGGGAACGGCCAGAACTCTCATGCGTGCACTTGTAGCGATTGATCAGATATCGTAATCATCACGCGGATGTTCGCGTAAGGCTCTCTGTTGCCGCCGTGCGGCAGCTTTAGCCGGGTCTTCACCCGGTTCGATGTCATCATCCCCTGCATTGAGGTCAATGGGTTCGTCCTTATCGTTCAAAACGGTGACTTTCAGGCAGAGGCTTTGCAACTCGTTCACCAGAATTTTGAACGATTCGGGCACGCCGGGTTCCAGAATCGTGTCGCCTTTCACAATGGCCTCATAGGTTTTTACGCGCCCTTGAATGTCGTCGGATTTGATGGTAAGGATCTCTTGCAGGGTATAGGCAGCCCCGTAGGCTTCGAGCGCCCAGACCTCCATTTCGCCGAAGCGCTGCCCGCCGAACATGGCCTTGCCTCCGAGCGGCTGCTGGGTTACAAGAGAATAAGGGCCTGTGGATCGGGCGTGAATCTTGTCGTCCACCAGATGAGCAAGCTTCAGCATGTAGATCACGCCAACCGTTACCGGCATATCGAACGTTTCCCCGGTAAGCCCATCGCGAACCCAGGATTTTCCGGTGTGCGGGTCAAACCCCACACGCGCCCGGCAGTTCTCTTCGATCTTTTGCACGATGGCCTCTACCACCTCTTCATGTGAGGCGGTGTTGGTGACGGCAGCGGCCAGCAGCTGCGAAAGCCGATTTAAGTCCTCTGCCGATCTCTCCATAAGCGCCTCGCGCACAGGCTCTAGCAGGCGCCGTATGTAGGCTTCATAAAGAGTGCGGGCATGCTCGGCCTGTTCTGGGGTGGCCTGGCCGTTTTGCAGGGTGGCGTCGGCAGGCAGCGGGTACTGTTCGCGATAGACCTTCGCAAATTCGTTGAAAGGCTCTACCGAATCGAGCGACACATACAGGCGCAGTTCGCTGTTCAGATATTTCTGCAGCCGCTCACGCCAGAACTTGGCGCCGAGAATCTCCATCTGCTCGATGATTTCGCTCTCGGTCATGCCCTCGAAGGAGGGGTTAACAAAGCTACAATTAAGGTGATGAGCCACATAGCCCAGATGGGTTTCGAGGATTTGGCCGATGTTCATGCGCGAAGGCACGCCAAGCGGGTTCAGCACAATGTCTACGGGTGTGCCATCCGGCAGGAAGGGCATATCCTCCACAGGCAGTATCTTGGAGATGACTCCTTTGTTGCCGTGACGTCCGGCCATCTTATCGCCTTCCATAACCTTACGTTTCTGGGCGACGTAGACCCTCACCAGCATATTTACCCCTACGGGCAGCTCGTCTTGTGGGAGGCGTAGCAACTCGCCATCTTGCGAGTCGCGCATGCCGGGTTCGGGTCGCTTACAAAAGTTATAGACACGCCCATCGCGCGCCCCCTGATACTTATAGCGGCTGAACACCTTCACATCTATCACGCGTCCGCCGTTTCCATGAGGAACGCGCAGGCTTACATCACGGGTCTCTTCGGCCTTCTTGCCGAAAATGGCGATGATCAGGCGCTCTTCTGCCGTCAGCTCCCCTTGCCCTTTCGGCGCCACTTTGCCCACCAGGATATCGTCGGGGCGAACCTCGGCGCCAACGCGAATGATGCCGTTCTCATCCAGGTCGCTCAGGGTATCTTCGCCCACGTTGGGGATGTCGCGGGTGATCTCTTCCGGCCCTAGTTTGGTATCGCGCGCTTCGGTATCGAACTCTTCAATATGGATAGAGGTGTAGACATCGTCCTTCACCAAGCGCTCCGAAATGAGAATGGCATCTTCAAAGTTGAACCCGCCCCACGGCATAAAGGCCACCAGCACGTTTTGGCCGAGGGCCAACTCGCCGTTTTCTATGCAGGGGCCATCGGTTAGCACCTGCCCTTGGCGCACGTGTTGCCCCTTGCGCACAATGGGGCGTTGTGTGATGCAGGTGGAGTTATTGGAGCGCAGCATGTTGAGCAGATAGTAACTGTCCACGCGCCCGTCGGGAGTTGTGATATCGATCTGCTCCGACGTCACGCGCGTTACCACTCCGCTGCGTCGGGCGCGCACCACCGCGCCCGAATCGAGGGCAGCTCGTCGCTCCATGCCGGTTTTCACCAACGGGGCCTGAGGCCGCAGTGTCGGAACGGCTTGGCGCTGCATGTTGGCTCCCATCAAGGCGCGTGTGGCCTCGTTGTTCTCAATGAACGGAATGAGCGCGGTGGCGATGGAGACAAGCTGCACGGGGGCCACATCCATGTACTGCACCTGAGCGCGATGGACCGTGGGGTAGCCATCCTCGTAGCGTACCTGCACATACTCATCTCGAATCCGACCGTCTTCATCGAGGGGAATGTTGGCGGGCGCGATGTAGTAGCGATGGTCTTGATCTGCCGTCATCCACACGATTTCGTCGGTAACCACCCCATCTTTCACTTTGCGATAGGGCGTCTCTAAAAAGCCGAACTGGTCTACGCGGGCATAGACCGCCATGGAGCCGATGAGGCCGATGTTGGGGCCTTCGGGCGTCTCGATGGGGCAGATGCGTCCATAATGGCTATGGTGGACATCACGAACTTCCAGTTTTGCATTTTGGCGCTGCAGCCCCCCCTGCCCCAAAGCCGAAAGGCGCCTTTTGGAGACCAGTTCGGCCAAGGGGTTGGTCTGATCCATGAACTGTGAAAGCTGTGACGAACCGAAAAAGCTTTTAATGCTGGCGCTAATCGGCTTGGTGGCCATGACGAACTGTAGGTTGATGTTTTCGGAGGCGGTCATGCGCTCCTTCACCACCTTTTCCATGCGCTGGAAGCCGAGGCGCAACTGCGCACACAGCTGTTCGCCCACACTGCGGATGCGCTTGTTCTCAAGGTGATCAATATCATCCGTCGAGCCGACGCCGGCGCTCAGATTGATGATGTAACGAAGGATGCCCACCAGGTCTTCCTTGGTGACGACACGGCACTTGAGTTCAACCTGGATACCGAGCTTTTTGTTCACCTTATAACGCCCAACACGGGCGAGGTCGTAGCGGCGCACATCATAGAACTGCGCCTGCAGCAAGCTTTTTGCCGATTCGAGAGACACGGGGTCGCCGGGCTTCAGCTTACGATAGATTTCGATTAAGGCCTCTTCCGGCGTATTGGAGGTGTCTTGCTCCAGCGTGGCCTCCACGTAGGGGTTGACCTCCAAAACCTCAATGGAGGGGAGCTTGAGATCGGCAACCGCTTTGGCCACGGTTTTATCGGGTATGCGGTGGGTTGCCCGTACTAAAACTTTGCCTTTCTTATCCAAAATATCGGCGGCGGGACGACAGCCCACAAGCTGTTCAGGCGTGGGGTTCTCGATGACGGTTACCTTAGAGAAGGCGCGCACAATCTCCTCTGTGGAGCCGACCGGCGAGTACAGAGAGACAACGAAATCGGGGCCAAGCTTCTCCGCAAGAGCCTGTAGCACCTCATAAGTGGCCGGAGCGTTCTCCTCCGCCAAAATCTCTCCAGCAACATGCACCACCTGCGCTTTGTAATGCTTAGAATCTACCGAGCGCTTTTGAGTGGTGTATTGGGCAATTTCACCGGTTGTTTTGTCCACCTGAGCCACAATGTCGGTTGGGGCTACCACCGGTTTGGCAAAGCGGGTTACGAAGAAATAGTCTTTTTCCGCCTCTTTTCCATCGGCGCCCTCTACCTGCTTATAGACCCAAAGGTTTTCCAACGCTTGGCCCAGCGTGAGCTGTATCGGCTCGTGGGCTTCTGGAAACACCTGCAGCGCCCGCAGAAGCATGGTAAGAGGAATGACCTTACGGGCCGACCCAACGATATGGGCCATGATCTGATGTTGTGGATCGGTTTCGACCTCCAGCCAGTTCCCCTCTTGGGGAATAAGGCGTGCCCGAAAGAGCACCTGGCCGGAGAGATCGAGCCAGTCCTCAAAATAGACGCCTGGAGAGCGCGACAGTTGGCTTACCACCACGCGCTCCGCACCGTTGATGATAAAGGTGCCTTTATCGGTCATGAGCGGCAGATCGCCC
>NZ_DATGKU010000159.1:0-1953 GCF_035294505.1 Chthonomonas sp.
GTTTCCTCAACGCGCTACAGCTGCCGGCTCTGGGGTCATTGTGCGTAGCGACGGCTATGTCATTACCAACGACCACGTGGTGGCCGGCGCGGATAAGGTGACGGTTCAGTTGATGGACGGACGCACCTTCGTTGGGAAAGTGTATCGTGACCCCCGTAGCGACCTTGCGTTGATCAAAATCAACGCAGATAACCTGCCCGCCGTGCAGTTCGCCAACTCCGATGACGTGAAGGTGGGCGAGCTTGCCCTGGCCTTTGGAAGCCCCTTTGAGCTTAGCGACACCATGACGATGGGGATCGTCTCCTCGCTGCATCGGCACTTCGAGGTCACAGAGGGAACAAACGGCTACTACTATCCAGACCTCATTCAGACCGATGCCAGCATCAACCCCGGCAACTCTGGCGGTCCATTGGTAGACATCTATGGGCGCGTCATCGGCATCAACACGGCCATCGAAAGCCAGACAGGCGGCAACGTTGGCATAGGCTTCGCCATCCCCTCCAACACGGTGCGCTATGTGATGGACCAGCTGATCGCCAAAGGCCGTGTTGTACGGGGTTATCTGGGCGTGGTGCCCTCAACCCTCAGCTACGATCAGGCGCAAATGCTTGGGGTTAAGCAGGGGGCCTTTATCCAGATGGTGGAGGACGGCAGCCCCGCTGCAAAGGCGGGAATGCAAGCCGGCGATGTAGTGACCCGATTCAATAACCAACCCGTCACCGACGAGGCCAGCTTCCGTGACCTCGTGGCGCGAACGGCGCCGGGCACAACCGTTCCTGTTGAGGTCTACCGAGATGGTCACGATCTCACGTTGAATGTAACGGTGGGTGAGGCGCCCTCCGACCAAACCGAGCAGCCTCAACAGCAACAGGAGATGCGAAAGGCGCGCGGACGCATGGGCATCGAGATCGGCGACGCAACCGACCCCGACATCCGCAAGAAGTTCCAGCTGAATAGCGATGTGAAAAGCGGTGTCGTGGTGCTAAACGTCTACCCGAATAGCCCCGCCGCCGATGCCGGCATTCAACCTGGAGACGTGATCATCGCCCTTAACGGAAAGCCGATTAAGGACGCTCAAGCGCTCTCCGATGCGCTCGCTGCGGAACCCTCCGGTGCCACGGTGCGTGTGACGGTGCGACGGTTCTCGACCAACGGCCCAGGTGAGACTTTGGTGCTTTTCGTAACCCTGTATTAACGCCGAACCGAACGCACCATGAAACGGTTTCTTGAAGTGGGGTTTGCCCCACTTCAAGAACATTCTCCAAAAATCAGGAAAAGGTAAGGATACAAAGATGGCACAGACGATTACCGACACTCAAGAGTCAAAAGACACCATTCGAGTGCCGGACTGGCTCTATACCTTCTCGGATGAGCAGTTCGTTTTCTGGTGCAACCAATATAAGCTTCAGGTATGTGAAGAGGTGCGCCCCTTCTCGCGTGAGGAGCGCGCCGCCATCTATCGCTATATGGTGCGCCAACATCTCATAGAATAGCTGCTGCTCATCTCCATGAAGAGAACCCGCACCTAAGCGTGCGGGTTTTTTCTTGTTTAAAACTTTTCGGTCTTCTTTTCTTTCCCGCGAAGGAGGAGGGGCGGGGGGCTGCAGAAACTACCAATCTCACGGTTCTAGAGCCAATTCGTACAGCACGCCTACCTTGTTCGCCCCCTATCCCGCCCTTTCCCCCTATTAGGGAGAAAGGGGGCTATCGTGCTGGTTTTTCAAAGGAAAGCCTACCAAAGGAAACCACTAGTGAACTTGCTGGTCTCCCCTCTCCCAAATTGGGGGAGGGGTGGGGGCTTACAGAGCGGTTACACAACTGTCATTTCGAGCCGAAGGCGAGAAATCTTAAGTTTCAATTCCCCTCAGTTCTGAGGGGTGAGGCCGTAGAGACTGCCGGCTTCACGGTTCTAGAGCCAATTCGTACAGCAAGCCTACCTTGTTCGCCCCCTAT
>NZ_DATGKU010000160.1:0-15323 GCF_035294505.1 Chthonomonas sp.
CACCGTGGTGCATCCCGGCGATTCGGTAACGCTTTCGTGGAAGGCACGCAACGCAGCCCATATCTATCTTGACCCCGGCAGCATTGAGATATCGCCGTTCGCCGATAGCAAAACCGTGCAGGTGCCTGCCGTTCCTGGCGACGTAACCTATACCTTGCGCGTGTACGGCCAAGATGCCAATATCCCTCCGGCCGAGAAGACCCTTACCGTGCACGTGCTCCCGCCCGATCAAAGCGTGGCTTCTATCCAAAGCTTTACCTATAGCCCCAAAACGGTCTACTTCGGCTCCAAGGTCAAACTGCATTGGAGCGTCGTACGTGCGGTCTCCATTACCCTCTCAACGCTCGACGGCCAGACGGTTGCTACCGATCTAGCTCCTAGCGGCTCTCTGGAGGTAACCGTCAATCAGCCAACGACGTTTGTGCTTACCGCTACCGACAACACGGGCAAAGCGGTGACGAAACAGCTCGTCATCACCCCTACGCCGCCGCCCTTACCCACGCCTGGAACGCCCGGCATTGATAACAATACCGGAGGGGCTCAGCCGCCCACGGCCCCCACACCTCCGATGGGCGGCGGCAACGGCAGGCCAATGCCACCTCCGCACTAGCATTCACATCACCCGCGGATGCTGATAGACGCTAGGAGGCGCTAACAAGGCCCGTTGCGTGGGGGTTAGGAGCGGCTCTAACTCCGCGATTCCTCGGCGGGCTTCCGGCAGAAAATAGTAGGTGTTTGCCCAGGTAAGATGCTTCGGACTGTACTTGAGGAAGAGGTTTCGGCGCTGATGCGACGCCTTCCACGGCAGCGTGCCGTGCGTTAACGCCTCGGTAAAAAGAATGCAATCCCCCGCTTTCATGGGAACCTGCTGAACAAGCGGCGACTCTTTTTCCATATTTTGCAGCGGGCGTGGGCAGGGGAAGTTCGCTTTATGGCTGCCGGGAATGCAGCAAAAACCGCCGGCCCCAGGAGGGATGTCGGCCAGGGCATAGGAGGCTACGGTCAACCCGTTGTACATCTGCCCCCGATAGCAATGATAGTACTGCGCCGGATCGTAGGGCGTTCCACCACCATGCAGGTGCAAAGGGGGAGCCCCCGCATGCGAGAAAATGGGATAATCGTGGTCTAAACGCAGCTCCGGTCCCAATAGCTCCACAAGATAGGGCAACACCCGTGGGTTGTCGAGCAAGGCGAGAAACGGCGGCCCCCACTGTAGAATGGAAGCGTACTGTTTTTGCCAGTTGGGGTCTTTTGCCTCTTGGGCATCTATCCAGGCGTTCATCTCGCGCAGAGTTTCCGAAGGGATAGCATTCTCTACCACGAGATAGCCCCACACATCGAACATGTACCTCTCTTCTTCGGTCATCGCTATGGCATCCTCCTATGAAGGCTTCGCTTTGGATATAGAATTAGATGCGCTTTTTTCGTTCAAATTCCTTCTATCTCCCAATGCCTTCAAATAGGCTGTATTTTTTCTCTCCTCACCTCAAATCGTCAGGCAAACTCATCAATCTACAACCCGACCTACCAAACCGCATGCTTACCCTCCTGCAACGGTTCATCTTGCATAGGCGGGTCTACCGTTCGGTCAGTAGGGGCAACCTATTGAGGCAACCCCTACTAAAAACTGCCATCACAGATAGTCATTCGCTGCATCGCTGAAGTTGCCGGGGCCTATAACCTGAGGGGAGCACGAACGTTTGCTTACATGGCCAATGCTCTTCCACGCGATAGAGCAGGAAGCCACCCTGTGAAGCACTCTTCCCCGTCTACCACTTCTGCGCATCCCACCAGATGTCCTGCAGTGAAGCAGAAGTCCACCTGGCGAAGAGTAAGAGGATGATAGAAGCGAAGGAAAGTTTTAGGGCTTCCTCCCTAAAACCTGCCTGAGAGCGCCAAATAGGCCACTGTACGAATCGGCGTAATGATGGCCGGCATGCCCGGAGGCGGTGATGAGGTTGGCTCCTCAATATGGTGATCGGCAAAGAGATTGTGCACGATGAAGTCGAGCCTCCAAGGGTCTTTACCACGTTTCAGTTTATACCCCAGCCGAAGGTCCATAGCCACGTAGGCCGGTGCCACCGCCGGTGGGGCGCCCATACCGACGATCGTGGATGTCCCGACGAAACGTATTCCGACAAAGCCATCCCAACGATCTCCTAATATCCCATCAAGTGCGAGATTCGCTTGATGATTCGGGGCATTGTTCATCGGGTGTTCCTCATTATAGGCGTAGTTAAACTGCATGCGAATGTTTTTAGTGATCTGAAAGCCTGAATCGAATTCTAATCCGTAGATGTTGGTGTTGCCCATATTCATGAATTGAAACGTGGAGGGTATACCAGGCGGGTAGGGTGGGGAGGGCTGGAAGGCGATAGGAGCTACACCGATAAGGTTCTGAACGCGATTGTAATAGCTATTTATCTCAACAAAGCTATCTCCGAACTCTTTGCGCCAATCAAGCTCGAAACCGCTAAGAGTTACCGGTTTCAGATGGGGGTTGCCGAGAGAGAGAGCGGTAAGCCCAGGACCAAGCGACATGCTGCTGTGAGTATATAGCCCTAGTAGGGTCGGCGCTTGAAAGGCCCTACCAAAGGCAAAACGCAATATCTGTCTTGCACCCAACTGTTTTAGCAGAGTGATGCGTGGAGAAAAGGTGGCCCCATAGGCGGTGGCGTCGTCAAAGCGCAATCCAAGATAAACACGCCAGGTTTTCGCAAAAAGTTGCTCATCTTGTGCATAGAGACCAAAAAGGTCTTGATAATGTTCTCCTGGCAGTACAAGGTCGGAATGAAACACCGTATGGCTCCAAGCCAAACCATACACCATTGTATTTTTGTGAGAGAGAGTATTTTGCTTCTGAACCTCACCTTCGAAGAGATGCGATTGATTGATGTTCGTATTCTCCGAAGTAGACTTAAAATCGGAATAGCTGATACGGGCGTCAAAGGGATTGCTGCCTGTAGGCTCCTCATAGCGAAGGACTATATAGGGATTATGAGAGGTGATGGCCGGAAAGTAAGCAGCGGACGGATAGATATTGCCACTCGATTCGACATCGCCGGCTTGAAGCCGCAAGTCGCTTTTCCCTAGTTTGTGTTCTGCATCTATTCCGATGAAAGGGGTCGCATAGTTATCTCGCGCCCCCGTCGCTCCGCCGGATCCAAAACCGCCGGTGTGGTTATAGGCGAAAGTAAGTGCGACGGAGTTATCATGTCGATCGGCAGCCGAGGCGATCAATTCATCATAGTCGCTTTTATATCCGCCGAGTACCGTGCGCACATGTAGATTCGACTTTCCATCAGCAAGCTCGGCGGGTGTTTTCGTGATGATATTGATGACGCCGTTGAAGGCATTGGCGCCGTAAAGTGAGGAGCCGGGTCCGCTAACTACCTCAATCCGTTTAATTTGGCTGATTAAAAGCGGCGCTATATTCCAAAAAAGGCTACCGGTTAGTTGGTCGTTAAGAGGGCGATTATCTAACAGCACAAGCACCGTGCTAGCTACTTGCGAGGTAAGGCCTCGAATAGAGATATTGGCTACATCGCCGTTGAATTCGGCTACGTTTACCCCCACGGCATAGCGGAGTGCATCTAATAGCGTTACCACGCCGTGTCGCCGTAGCTCATCGGCCGTTATTACGGTGACAGCGGCCGGTGATTGGTTGATCGGCTGTTCCGTTCGCGCTGCGGTTACCACCGTTTGTGGGCCGGCAAATAACAACTCATTACTTACAGAGGTTGTTGTGTAGCTTGCCATCGGGAGCGCCTCGCCTCCCATCGCGCCGATCGCAAAGCAAAGGCTCAAAAACGCTAGTGTAAAGTTCCTGTGCACTAAAACTCGTCCTCCGTTGTTTTTAGGGAGCATCTAGCTTGCTCTGGCAAAGAATTTTCGGCGTCTGTGCCCGTATTTTTAGGAGGATTTTAAAGTGTTAGTAAAAAAGTAGATTTATTCAAAATGGAGTTGTAAATTAATTCAACAATTCTCATGAAAGCAAGGTGTAGTTTGAAGGAATAGAGGTGATTTTAAAGAGGATTTGCAATCGTTTAATTTGCGGTTTCTGTATAAATGACGCGGGCGATGGTGTCGCCTACAGCCTTGAGCGACTTTACAGAACAGTGAGCCACATCGTCCTCTAGTGTGTGCCAAGGCCTATATTCTCCAACGATGGGGTGATTGGGGTCGGGCAAAGGCTGTATAAGATCAATAGTGGCGATATGGCCTTGTGTATTCATGGCGAGGTGGTCGTCGTCTATATCCACCGTTTGGCCGGTATCCCGAACGAAAATGTCGCTGTAGCCCAGCACCTGGGCCGTTCCGAAGACGCGATCGTTGATGTCGGGGGCATACATCATAGAGTTTTGTTCTGGGTAGATGCGCATATCCTTCCCACCCACCATATCGAGCAGAATGCCGTAGGCCGGGTGCCCAAAGCGGGGGTCTTCGGTGTAATGGGTAGCGAAATAGCGTGATCCAAGTTCGACGCCATCCCCTTTAAAATCGTTAGCCTCGAAATCGCCGTAGTCTTCGCCGTCGTCCAGCAGTAACAACACGCCTACAGGTGGGTGCTGCTTGTGGAACAGCTTGGCCAACTCCAAAAGCACGGCCACACCGGAGGCGCCATCGTTGGCGCCGGGGATGGGTGCCAGCCGGTTCCACCCGTGCGGGCCGTATTTAAAGGGGCCTTTGGCCAGCTCCGAGGAGTAAGGCCCGTCCGCCACCGGTCGCGTATCCCAATGGGCCATCAACAAAACGGGGTGTTGGGCGGGGCGAGTCTGCCCTTTGGCGTAGAAGATGCCGATTACATTGGTTACCGGCATATCGCGGTAGAAAAAGCGCTGCTCTACGGTGACGTCGGCGTATTTTTGCATCTCATCACGAAGAAACTGAAGCGTTTTGGTATGAGCCTCCGTGCCGAGATACCGTGGGCCGAAATCCACCTGCTTTTTCAGCAACGTAAAGGCCTCTTCGGCATCGAAGGAGGGATAGCTAATAGCTTCTGCTGCGTCGTTTGAAGGAGAAGTCTGCAGCGATGTGGGGCTTGGAGCCGCCGGAGAGGCTATCGCTTTGGTGGAGGAATCCCCTTGATGGCAGCCCGGCAAGAGCGAAAAGAGAAACAGGGCTGCCAAACCGTGCTTTAGATACTCAGCTCCCGTTTTCCACAAGGCGGTCCTCTCCTTTGGTGATGACAGGATGGGTCTTAAGATAGCTCTTGATGGCCTGCTCCAAGGTGGTATCGAGGGTTTGCACGATGTCGCTCTTATCCCAATACTTAAAATAGGCCAGGGCGCCGTTGGCCAAAGTCAGCGGCATCGCCACCCGGTAGGTTTGATTATCCACCAGTGGCTGCCCGCCGATGCGAACGGAGACAATGCGCCCTTGTTCCTCCGCATTCGGCTCGATGGTCACCGTGAGACCGGAGAACTGGAGGAAACTGCTGTTCTCCTGCGGATAGAGGAGGAAGGCGTGCGCCAGGGCGCGCCGAATTTGCGCACCCGTTAGCTTGACCACGGCGATGGTTTCGCTGCGGAAATCGAGCATCTGCACCACGTCGTTTGGATTGAAACTGCCCGGGGAGATGGCAGAGGCATCCGAGCGAAACGAGGCCGCCGGAATGAAAGCCGCATCAGCATGGGCAGCTTCCCGCAGGGCATCCGCCACCAGACCTCCTAAGGCGGTCTCTTGCGAGCCTATCTTATCAACCGAAAGCGCTACCTCGGTGCGATAGGCCGTTGCGGCGGCCACGGGCGTAGCGCTCTCTTTGGGAGGTTTTGCGGTGGGTGGGGCCGCGCCATAGGCCGGCAAGAGACCAACAAGCCCCATACCAAAGCCCAACAGACGCAACCCCGTCTTTATACCACCTAAGGGTTTCATTTCTAACTCCTCTGCTCCACAGGGCGCCTCAGCCACTGTAGGTAGGCCTGCAAAAAGCCGTCCAGATCGCCGTTCAATACCCTGTTGACATCGCTGGTCTCGTAGCCCGTGCGATGGTCTTTCACTAGAGTATACGGGTGAAGAACGTACGATCTATCCTGATTTCCCCATTCGTTGGCCTTGGTCGCCCCTCGCAGATTCGCAAGGCGTTGCTGCTGCTGCTGTTGCTGCAGGTCGTAAAGGCGTGCCCGCAGCACCTGCATGGCAACGGCGCGATTTTGATGCTGCGAACGCTCGTTTTGGCAGGTCACCACAATGCCGGTAGGAATATGGGTAATGCGAACCGCCGATTCGGTTTTGTTTACATGTTGTCCGCCCGCCCCACTCGAGCGGTAGTAGTCTATGCGGAGGTCGTCTGGGGCTATCTCCACCTCGGCCTCCTCGCCGAGATCGGGCAACACGATGACACGGGCAAAGGAGGTCTGTCGCCGCTTATTGGCATCGAAAGGCGAGATGCGCACAAGCCGATGTACCCCTCGTTCGGACTTGAGGTAGCCGTAGGCGTTGCGGCCACGAACCAGAAAAGTGGTGCTTTTCAGACCGGCCACATCAGCCTCGCTCTCCTCCACGATCTCGGTGGTATAGCCGTGTGTCTCTGCCCACTTCAAGTACATTCTTTGCAGCATGGTAACCCAGTCGCAGGCATCGGTACCGCCGGCGCCGGCCTCGATCTCGACAATGGCATCGGCGGCGTCGTGTTCCCCGGAGAGCAGGGTCTCTAGCTCCAGACGCTCGATTTCGGCGATGGCCTTTCGGGTTTCGGTTTCAAACTCCCTCAAAGCGTCCGCATCCGGCTCTGGCTGCTCGGCAAGCAACTCTCCGTAGGCTTCGAGGTCGGCGATACGCCGTTGGAGCTGCTGAAAAGGCTCGATGGCCTCTTTCGCCTGATTCAGTTTTTGAAGCAGGGTTCGCGCTCTTTCGGGGTCTTCCCAAAGATTGGACGCGCTCGCCTCCTCTTCTAGCCGTTGGATTTCAGCCTCTTTTCGGGCGTAGTCAAAGATGCCCTCCGAGTTCGTTCAGGCGGGCACGTAGTTCGTGAACTTCACGCTGAAGCTCTTCTAACATCCTTTTCCTTTCCTTAAATAGTTGGACAACCCTATCGGGGCGAAAGTTTCGTCAGCGAAATCGCCTTTGAAGTATACCCTTGGCGCTCAAAAACCACGGTTTCCTTTTACTCTCTACGCAAGGGCGATGCCAGAGATCGCTTCAAGAGCGGAGGTGAAAACGGCCGGTTGACTTTTTAGGGAGAAAGAAGTATCATCAGATAATAATATCAGGAACCGATAATATATTTGAAAACGTAGAAAGGGTGAGCTAGGCTCAATTCAGCACGAAGGAGTTCTGCTAACATGAAGACAGTTCGCCTATATACGCTTGCCATTGCAGGAACTGCCCTGGCCTTAGGGCTGACTGCAGGTTATGCACGGCCCTCGCAGCCTTGCAATAAACCCCTGATGCTATGTTCGTTGCAGGATCAGGACGATAGCGCACAAAAGCCCAATATCGTTGAGATCGCCGAGAAAAACGATCAGTTCAGCACGCTGGTAAAGGCCATTCAAGCGGCCGGCCTTACCGAGACGTTAGAGGGGCCTGGCCCCTTCACGGTATTTGCGCCGACCAACGAGGCGTTTGAACATCTCATCAAAAAGATAGGCCAGAAGAAGTTCGACGCGATTCTCCACAACAAGGAGGCGCTAACGGCCATCCTCACCTATCATGTTGTTCCCGGCAAGGTGATGAGCGAAGATGTGCTGAAGCTAAAAAACGGCTCCAAGGTGAAGACGGTTGAGGGCTCCGATATTGTGATTCACCACAGCAAAAAGGGTGTTTTTGTGGATAACGCCAAGGTGATCAAGACAGATATCGAGGCCAGCAACGGGGTAATCCACGTGATTAACGCCGTGATTCTTCCTCCCGATCTCAAAAGCAAAATGGCAAGCGCCAAGTAGACTTCCTTACCTGCTCCACTTAGCCTGCTTATGTTTGCCTAGCCCCTCTGAGGCTAGGCATTTTTTGCTTATGTCTGCGTGATTCTCTGGTAGATGGCGGTAGCGCGCTCCGCCATGGCGCTTACCGTGAAGTGCTCCTGTACGTGGCGTCGGGCTTGTTCGCCCATCGCCTGCGCCAGCGATGGGTCGGAAAGCAGCCGCATGATGGCCTCGGCCATCGCGTTGGCGTCGCCCATCGGCACCAAAAGGCCGGTTTGGTTTGGAACCATCACTTCAAGCACTCCTCCACCTGCCGTGGCCACTACCGCCCTGCCTAAGGCCATGCCTTCCAGAACCACCTGTCCTAAAGGTTCTGGGATAATCGAGGCGTGCACAAGAATGTCAAGCCCGCTCACCACAGCCTTTGTGTCTTCTTGAAACCCTCTAAAAACGACCCGTTCGCCGAGGTTACGTCTTGCTAGTTCGCCCTGCAGCTCCTCAAAGTAGGGCTGATCCCCAAACAGGGCCGAGCCGATGATTTCGAACTGCGTTTGTGGATAGCTTTGCTGCACCTTTTCTGCGGCGGCAAGAAAGATATGTTGTCCCTTCCATCTTGCGATACGGCCCATGAGTCCTATGCGTGCGCATGATTTTTCGCGTAAAGGCGGTAGGGGGTAAGGGGGAAGAACCCAATCGTCGGGGATGCCGCTGTAGATAACATCGGTGGGCTTCTGTTTGGGTAGGTGCAATGTCTGCAACGTGGCACACGAGTTCGCCACAATGAAAGTAGGCAGCGAGCGGGCCAGCAACCGTATAAAACGAACCGTATTTTTAGGAAGATAGTCCGGCTCGATTCGGTCACGGATGTGCCAAATGAGCGGGATATGGGCAAGACGAGCGGCAAAGCCACCGATGAGGTCGGCCTTTAGGGAGTTCGTGTGAACCACGTCGAAGCGTTTGGTACGCAAGAGACGCGCCAAGCGCCCAATAGAGCTTAAGACGGCGCCTAGTCGGTTCGGTTTGAGAAGGGCACGAACCCCCGAAGCGTCTTTGCGCATATCCACAAGCTGGGTGTTCAACTTGAAAAGCTCTACCGGCACCTGGGCCTGTTCTAGCTTGGCATGGAGAGGACCGTCGGAAAAAAGCAGCACATGCGGGGCGACTCGGGAGCGGTCGAAGGCTTGTGTAAGACGCAACAGAGCCACCTCACCACCCCCAAGCTGAGCGGTGTGGTCTATGAAGAGAACGCGGCAAGGATGTTTTTGGGCTGAGGTCATTGGATGCGAGCGCGGTTTCACGAACCAAAAAGGCGATTTTCGATCTCCTCACAAAGGGCGTGCCATAGAGTGATGTGGGCTTCTTGAATGCGTGCGGTCACTTTGGAGGGCACGCAGAGGCAGATATCGGTGATCTCGCGTAACTTCCCTCCATCTGCACCCGTGAAGCCCACACAGACGGCTTGACAATGGCGTGCGGCCTCTATGGCACGAATCACGTTAGGCGAGTTGCCACTGGTAGATATACCCACGACGATATCCCCAGGCTGCGCAAGGGCATGGACTTGTCGGGCAAAAACGTCGGCAAAACTGTAGTCGTTTCCCACACAGGTGAGAATGGCGTCGGAAGCAGAGAGGGCTATGGCCGGAAGGGGATGGCGTTCTTTTAAAAAGCGGCCTACCAATTCGCCGGCCACATGCTGTGCGTCACATGCGCTGCCTCCATTACCGCAAAGCAACATCTTATTTCCCTTTCTAAAAGCAGAGACGACGGCCTCAACGCATTGTTCAAATGCAACGTTGCAGGCATCGAAAAGTTGCTCTTTTACGGCTATCGACTCGGCGATGGTGCGCGCGAGAGTTTGTCTTGAGGAGAGATTTGCGTCTTGTGTCATAACCGCCCTTTTCTTGGATAATGACGTATTTCGACATACCTAAGTTCATACTACCACATAGAAGCATGAACAGCAGAGAAAAACACAAAAAGAAAGCGCCACAAATGCATTATCGGTAGTTGGGCCACCGCGTGATACCGTATCTATGCTGAGTTTTCGTGGAAGCCAGCAGGGAGGTTACTCCCAACAGATAAGGGGCAACTCCGCAGGCAGTTGGGCATCGGGGTGGAAGGGAAGAACACGCACGGAGAAGCCTCGAAGGCCACTGGCGCTACAGGGCATCTCCACCTGGAAGCAGCACAGTTCGCCTTCCTGACCAACATAGGGGATATCTACAATACTCTCCGCCTTCAGCCTTCGATCGGCATCCAGAGAGCCGCTATAGGCCTGCACGCGGACATCCTCCGGTGTGAGGCCGGCCAAAAAGGCCTTCACCGTTATCTTCAGTTTGTCGCCCACCTGCAGTGTGGCGCCCTCTTCGGGTATGGTAATAACCTCTTGGATGCGCACCTGTGGCCAGAGGCTACGCACTCTCTGTTTCCACTCCACAAGCGTACGTGCTCGCTCTAGACCATTCGCCTTCAGTTTTAGGCATCGTAATGTGGCGGGAAAATAGTATCGTGTGGCGTATTCCCCTACCATGCGGTGCGTGTTGAAGCGAGGGCATAGGGTACGCATAGAGTATTTCACGCGGGCGACCCAAGCGCGGGGTACGCCATCCATTCCTCGGTCGTAAAAAAGCGGCACAACTTCATTCTCCAAGAGATTGTAGAGCGCCGTAGCCTCTATCCTATCCTGTTCTTGGGGGTCGGAGTACTCCTCCCCTCGTCCGATAGCCCACCCGGCACGGGGATCATAGCCTTCGGCCCACCAACCGTCCAGCACCGATACATGCAGCCCTCCGTTAACCAGGGCTTTCATTCCGCTTGTTCCGCTGGCCTCCATAGGACGCCGGGGGGTGTTGAGCCACACGTCGCATCCTTGCACGAGGTAACGACTCACGTTGAGGTCGTAGTCTTCAAGGAAAAGAATTCGCCCGCGAACCTCAGGGCGTCTTGAAAACTGCACAATTTGGCGAATAAGCTCCTTACCGGCATCTTCGCGGGGATGGGCTTTCCCCGCAAAGAGAAGCTGTACCGGCCGTTGTGGGTTGGTAAGCAGGCGGATAAGACGATCGGGGTCGGTTAGAAGCAGGGTAGCGCGTTTGTAGGGGGCGAAACGCCGCGCAAAGCCTATGGTGAGCGCATGAGGGTCTAAGACCTCGGCAGCAGCACGAAACTCCGAATCGTCTCGGAAATAGCGTCTTTCTAGTTGCGCCCGTAAGCGCGCTCGCGCAAAAAGAACCAGCTTCTCTCTGCGCGTCTCTTTGACACGCCAAAGCAGTTCGTCGGGTATCTCCTCGATGCGCTCCCAAACCCCGTCGGGGTTTCCGTCGTACGACCAACGCCCGCCTAGGTATTTATCGAGCAGTTCCGCCATCTCCATCGAGGCGAAGGAGCGCAGATGAACTCCGTTGGTAACGTAGCTTGCAGGAACCTCCTCTTCGGGAAAGCCCGGATAGCCTGCCTGCATCATGCGGCGCGTGACGCGTGCATGGAGTTGGCTCACTCCGTTCACCTGGTGGGCATGACGCACGGCTAAGACGGCCATGTTGAACTGCTCGCTTTGGTCCCAAGGGTTCACGCGCCCCAGGCCCATAAGCTCGTCAAACGACAGCCCCAGCTGTTGTGCATAGGAGGCGAAGTAGCGGTTCATTAAATCCGCCGAGAACACGTCGAAGCCGGCAGGGACGGGGGTGTGGGTGGTGAACAGGCTGCCGGCCGCGGCCACCTCACGCGCTGTGGCGTAGTCGCATCCCGTCTCCTCTCTCAGTTCGCGTGCTCTCTCCAGGGCGGTGAAGGCCGCATGCCCCTCGTTCAAATGGCATATGGTTGGGCGTATTCCCAAAGCGTGCAAAGCGCGCATGCCGCCGATGCCCAGTACCATCTCCTGTCGCAGGCGCATCTCGGCGTCGCCTCCGTAGAGTTGGTCGGTGATATCCTGGTCTTCTGGGCGGTTTTCGGGGAGGTTGGTATCGAGCAAGTAGAGAGGCACGCGCCCCACGTTAACCCGCCAAACACGCACGAAGACTTGCCGACCAGGCAGGTCGAGACACACTTTCAGCGGTTCGCCCTTTTCGTTCAGCACCGCCTGCAAGGGCATCGAGTAAAAGTCGTTTTCTGGGTAGGTCTCCTGTTGCCAGCCGTCGGGAGAGAGAGTCTGCTTAAAGTAGCCCTGCTGATACAGCAGCCCGACGCCCACAAGCGGCAAGCCGAGATCGCTGGCCGATTTCAGATGGTCGCCAGCCAAAACGCCAAGCCCGCCGGAGTAGATGGGTAAACATTCCGTAAGGCCGAACTCCATGCAGAAGTAGGCGATGCAGGTTTCGGGAGGAAGCTTATCCGCCCACTGGCGCCGATACCAAGTATTGGAGGTGGTGAGGTAGGTTTGGAGGCTGTAGTGCGCATGGTCTACCTCCGCGAGAAAGGAGTCGTCGGCAGCCGCCTCGGTGAGACGCTCTTGAGAAATCAGGCTCAACATGCGAACCGGGTTATGTTCGCATTGTTCCCACAGATTGCGATCCAGACTTCGGAATAGCTCAATCGTCTCGTGATCCCAAGCCCACCGCAGATTGTAGGCCAGTGTGCGCAGCTTTTGAAGCGGTTCGGGCAAGGCGGGAACGACGTGGTAGGCGCGAATTTTGGGCATTTCATCTCTCCGGCGCACGGTTAAGATACAACCCCTCAATTAGGCGTTAGAGGGAAGGATTCCTGCTTTAGTAGGCAAAAATTTCTATGGATTGATCCCATCTGTATCATCCCAAGTAAGATACCTGTTTTTATGCGATTTCTTGCCAATTTAACAACCTGTTTGGTATATAGAGCGTAGACATGAAACAGTGTTGAATGAACGACCAGCTTCTTGAAATGTTTTGCTTTTGCTTGCTTAAGAGCTTACAGTGAGAGACACCAATCCTTTGGGAATGAACACCAAAAATTCAACAGCGCTTAGCTGCAACTTTGAGGAGAGAGAATGACAACGTTTGTTCGTTTCCGTTGGGTATTTGTTTTGGCCTGTCTGGGCGCAACCCTATCCTTAAGCCGTGGGGCGTATGCCGGCACAGATACCCTCCATTTCCTCGATTCGAACGGCTCTAACGGTGTGGATGTCACCTATGTGCTCAACAATCAAACACACACCGAGAGCACCGCTGCCGGCCAGTACAACTTTCAGATCAACGGCAGCAGCCAAACCTATACCGGTTTTTGCACCGATCTGTTCGATAGCATCTCGAATGGGAATACCTGGAGTGCTCTTCGCACCACCGTTTCCAACCCCACCAGCGGCCTTGGCAGCGTTTACTATGCGAACGGCACCCACGGCAACACCATCTCTATGCAAAATATCCACGCCATTGACTACATTGTGGCACACTACGCCAACACGCCCGCTTCGCGAACAAAAACCGATGCCCAACTCGCTATTTGGGACCTTTCCTTGGGAGGCTCGGTTAATTACAACCCTTCCACGCATACCTACAGCTGGAGCAGTCTCTTTTCCGCGGTGGATTCGGGCCAGCACAGTTATGGTGACCTGGCAGGAGTCTACAGCATCGAACAGGCCGCTTTTGCCAACGACGGACGCAGTTGGAACTCCATTTTCGAGAACGCGGGAGCAGAGGCGAACGGCCGTAAACAAGACATCGCCTTTGCCGCCACACCGGAGGCCAGCAGCCTTATTGGCTTTGCCGGTTTGGTGGCAGGTAGCATGTGGATTCCGCTGTGTGCCCGAAGGCGCCGCAGAGGTCGGTAAAACCCTTTAAAGGAGCCTTTTCACAACTCACAGCGCGCTTCTGCATTGGGTGAGAGGAAGGGGGCGTTGCCGGCTTCCTTCCTCCACTAGACGGCAGACGACGAAACCGAATTTTAGGATAACGTCCACTAGGTGGAATCTACTTCAACGAAGAGCATGAAAAAATTCTGATGGCTCCCCTTGACAGCAGGTGCAATATGTGGTAGAATTCCATTTGTCCTGGTGGACAAGGATAAGGGGCTTAAAAACCCGGTATCCCTGTAGGCCAGCATCCCAGCTGAACGTGTGCCGTGAACGCACGGGCAGGTCGGATGCTGGCCTTTTTGCTAGACGGCCTGAGAAGCCCGTATATGAACCAACCAACGAAAGGCATGATCGAGGCGGAGATCGCCAACGCGGTGTCGCGATTCCAGAGGGAGCAACAGGGTCGTGGTCCCTCCGATGTAAAGGTGCACCTGGTTGGTGATACCCTGCTGGTACGTTGCACGGGCATTCTCACGCCCACCGAGGCCCACCTCGTGGCCACCGAAGAGGGTCGCCGGCTGATTCGAAGCGCCCGGCAAGAGTTGCGCATGATCAGTCGCAATGAAATTGAAACGATCATCGCCAATATCGTGGGGTGTAAGGTGCTGCGAAGCTATGGCGATGTGAACGTAGAGGCCGCCGAGCTGGTGGAGGTCTACATCCTGGAAGAGGATGTAGAGAAGCGCTTTCTCGGTTCGTCGAATCTCTCTTCTCGCAAGAGGTAGGCCTCAACAACAGAATAGAGCAGGTTGCCGTTCCGAAGAAGGCCGTTCTTTGCGCCTTTGTCGGAAGGGAGGCCGGAGGTTACGGAGGCTCTTAATAGAAAGAGCTACCGATACTTCCGGCCTTTTGTGCCTTTAAAACCGAAGAAACAACAATGCATGCTAAGGAGAAAAACATGTCGGATGGGTTTTTCATACTCATCGTACTGGGGATGACGGCCGTCACCCTAGGGTTCCTCTACGGCTGTTACCGCCTCATGCAAGGAGGCCAACCATGATCGAACAAGCGTTTATCCTATTCATTACCTTCTGCGTGTTTATATACCTATTCTATGCGCTCTTCTATCCGGAGCGCTTCTAGGAGGCAAGGAAACCATGACACCCAACGGCGTCGCACAGATACTTCTCTTCTTTCTGCTGATTCTGGTGTTTACCAAACCGCTTGGCAGCTATATGGCCCGCGTTTTCCAAGGGGAAAGAACGCTTCTCCACCCATTTCTTCGCCCGCTCGAGTTGGGGCTTTATCGGCTCTTCGGCATCGAAGAGGAGGTAGAGATGCCCTGGACAACCTACGCCATCGCCTTTGTGCTCTTTAGTGTGGTGGGGCTATTGCTTACCTACCTGCTGTTGAGGTTGCAAGGCCATTTTCCCTGGAACCCTCAAAAGTTCGGATCCGAGCAGATGCCGCCCGATTTGGCCTTCAACACGGCCGTGTCTTTTACGACCAACACCAACTGGCAGTCTTATACTCCCGAAAGCACGGTCAGCTACTTCTCCAACATGGTGGCTTTAGCGGTGCACAACTGGATGTCGGCCGCTGCCGGCATTGCTGTGGCCGTGGCCTTCATCCGTGGGTTTGCTCGTCGCACAGTGCGTGAAATCGGCAACTTTTGGGTAGATACCACACGGGCAACCCTCTACATTCTCTTGCCGCTCACCTTCATTTTGGCGCTGCTGCTGGTGTGGCAAGGG
>NZ_DATGKU010000161.1:0-1320 GCF_035294505.1 Chthonomonas sp.
CTCCGGGTGCGTAGGGTTGTCATCGGTGAGCAGGGCCTTGAGGATCTTCGCGTTCTGCCGCCCTTTGAGCAGCGGCGAGGTATACGGCTGCCGGCCCTGCGGATACCACTTCGTCCCGTAGATGTCAACGCTGCCGCGCACACCCTTCACGTCAACGACGTAGACGCAGTGCGGCGCGAGCACCACCAGGTCGATCTCCATATTCTCTTTGCCCGGCAGCTCGACATTGTGAATAACCGTATAGTTGAGTGGCAGGTGATCACGCAGGTACGCAATTGCCTGCCGCTCGGCGTCATTGACCGGCTGCCCTACCGCGATGATCTTCGCCATCACATTTCCTCCTGAAACACAATCGCCTCACCAATTGGGTTTTAATGATTTAAGCCCGATCCCATTGCCGAAAACGCGGTGGTGATGTAGGGACGCAGCGCCGCCAGGGCCGGCAACCCCTCGTGGGAGTCCTGCGGCGCAAGTCCGCGTCCCCCCCGCCGAATATACAACCATCATCACCATCCTCGCAAAGACCTGGAAGTGATCCCGGTTGCCCCTCCATTGCTACCATCCGTTCTGGCAACCGGGGACGGACTTGCGCCGCAGGCATGGGATCGGGGTTGCACGTCCACGGCGGCGCCGCGTCCCTACACCATCCCGGCATCCCCCTCTTGTCGATGCTGATTGTTACATCCCATAACCGCGCGACCACGCACACTATCACGATCATCGAACCCCCTTCCGAATCGCTTCCTCTACAATTTCCCTCGCTTGCCGCTCTTTCTCAATAGCTTTGCCGCGCGATCTGGCGACAGCTAAACCGCGATTCCCTAAATCTTCTATGATCTTATCCGCTGGTCTTGGAATAATTGTTTCCCGTACCTCTCGTACATCTAAAGAGGGTATAGAAGATCCAAATGCGCGCGCTTTAAGCTGTCTCCTGCCGTATTCTGATGATAAAGCGATAAATAGATAGCCGGTAATCACCTGGGAATCGCTGATGATACGGATAGCATGTTCCGATACGGCCCCCCCGAGGATATTGCCATAGGGCAGGACTACCTGACCTATGATGCCTCCTAATTGTCCCGATCTTGGCACTAAGAGCGTCTTTTCATCCACTCTGTATTGCTGGGCATTAGATACGTAATAAACAGGAACAGGATCAGCCCACATCAAGGCCGTTGTCCCGAAGAAAGGTATGCCATACTCGGCGTCAACATGGGTGCGCTTAAATCTCGGCGGCTCAACAATTGCACTTGACATAGCTCCTACCGTTGTCCTGCTTGCCTCGGGAAGATCAAGCAACGGTCCCAGAGCGGATAGATG
>NZ_DATGKU010000162.1:0-9652 GCF_035294505.1 Chthonomonas sp.
CATCTTCAGCGGCTCCGATAAACGCAAACCTCTCGGCATGGCAGAGGTGCGCCTTCTGCTCGATAACTCCGATCACTTTTTGCCCATCGCCTTCTCTGAAGTCAGCATCGCCCGACGCATCTATCGCTCCGGCGAAAGCCAGTACCTCATTAATGGCGCCCCCTGTCGCCTGAAAGACATCGTGGAACTGTTTTTAGATACCGGCGCCGGCGAAGGCGCCTACGCCGTCGTAGGCCAACAGGAGGTAGATGCCGTCCTCTCGGCACGCCCGGAAGATCGGCGGGAGCTGTTTGAGGAGGCTGCCGGAATAAAAAAATACCGTGTAAAAAAACGCGAGGCTTTGCGCAAGCTGGAAACGGCCGAGGCCAACCTCCAACGCGTGCGCGACATCCTTCGTGAGTTGGAGGCCCAAAAAGAACCCCTCGAGCGCCAAGCCATTGCCGCCCGCCGCTATCTCGGCTACCAAGAGCGCCTTCGCGAAATTGAGGTCGGTCTGCTTGTCGCCGAGGCAAAACAGGCCGATTATGAACTGTTCGGCATTCGCCAAGAGCAGGAGTTGGATCGTCAGGAGCTGCATCGCATCGAAACACTGCAGGCCCAGCTGGAACAGCACCTTGCCGAGCTAACGGAGCAAGTGCAGCAAGCCGAAGAGGCTTTAGAGATCGCGCGAACCAACTACCAAAACCTTCTCTCGACAACCGAGCGCACCCAAAGCCGCATGGCCGTTTTAGAGGAGCGCGCCCGTGCCGCCACACGCACCGAAGAACAGGCCCTTCACGAGATCGCCGATCTGGAAACGCAAAAAGAGCTGTTAGAACAGCTGATCACCTCCGAGGCCGAAGAGATCGCGCGCCTGCAAGCCGAATTGGCGGAACGGGAACAAGCATGGGCTGCCGAATGTGCCGCTCTGCAGGCTATGGAACAGACCGTTACCGAGATTTTACGGGAGCTGGAGGCCAGGCGAAGCCAACAACTTCGACGCGCCGAAGAGCGAGCCGGCCGCATCGCCGCTCTCGATGGGGTGAAAGCTCGCCTTGAAGAGACCCGTCAACAACTGGAAGCCCTGCAAAAGGAAGCGACTCTGCTACAAGAGCAACGCCTGCAAGCCGAGGAGCGCCTGCGCCAAATTGTTGCCGAACAAGAACAACGCAAAGCCCAACGGGACGAACTGCATCAAACCCAAGAGCATCTAGAGACTCAACAAAAAGCGCTGCAGGCGGAGGTAGATGCGTGCCGCAACCGCTGGGAAGCAGCCCGGCGTGCCTATTCCGAGCAGGCTGCACGCCTCTCGACCCTCGTCGAGCTGCAGGAAAGCTACGAAGGCTTCTATCACGGGGTGCGGGCACTCCTACAAGCCGCCCGAGCAGGCGCCGTTCGCGGCGAGTATCGCCCGGTGGTAGACCTCCTCATCGTCCCCGAACCCTACCGCATCGCTATTGAGGTCGCTTTGGGCAGCAGTCTACAAGACATCGTAACGCCCACAGAGGAGGAGGCCAAAGCCGGCATCGCCTGGCTGAAGCAACACAAAGCCGGGCGCGTTACCTTTCTGCCCCTTACCCTGCTACGCCCTGGCCGGCCACTCGACAACCTTCCCCCAGAGGAAGGGATCGAAGGAGTGGCCGCTGATCTCGTCGCTTTTGATGACCGCTACGCTCCGGCAATTCAGCTTCTACTGGGGCGCGTGGTGGTTGTGCGCGACCTAGACAAAGCCATTGCGCTCTCTCGCCGCCTTTCGGGCTGGTCGCGCATGGTTACCCTCGAAGGAGAGCTGCTTACTCCAGGAGGGGCGCTCACCGGTGGCTCGCTGCAAGGACGTGGTGCCCATCTGGTAGGGCGTAAAGGGGAGATAGATGACCTCAAAAATCGCTTGCCCGACCTACAAGCCGAAGCGGATCGGCTCGCCGTCCAACATAAGGAGTTGCTTCACAAACAGCAGGCGGTTGCGAAAGAGCATGGCCACCTTATGCAGGAGCTGGCGAATCTCGACCAAGCCATCGCCGCTGCCGCCGGCGCTCAGGCCGCAGCCGAAAGAGAGCTTGCCCGCCTCCAACGCCAGGAGATAGAGCACCAACAGGCTCAGCAGCTACTGCAAACCCGCCTTACAGAGCTAAAAAAAGAGCAGGAACGGCTTGAAAACCTCATCCTCTCTCGCCATGAGGACGATGCAGATGCCGAAAACGCTCTCATAGCGCTTCAACAAGCGGCCGAAGCTCGCACCGCCCAGCGCGATGCCCTCCGCAGCAAGGCCGCCCGACTAGAGGTAGAAACCACCGAACTTCGCACCCAACTTCAAGGGCTAAGGCGCTCACAGCAAGAGAGTCGACAGGCGCTCGAAGAGTTGCAACGCCGCCTCGAGCAACGCAAAAGCCTGCATGCTCAGGTACAGCAGGAAGAAGCCCAGGTGGCGGAGGAGAAGACGCGCTTGGCCGAACAGCTGCAACACACCCTCCGCCAACTGCAAGAGGCCGAACAGGCGGTACAGCAGAATGCAGCAAATCGCCAGCAGAAACTCGACGCCCACGCCAAAACCAACGAAGCGCTGCGGGAGGCGGCTCAACGCCATCGGGAGATCACGACGCACCTGCATGAAACGGAACTGCGCGTCGCCCGCCTCGAAATGCAGTTGTCTCAAGCCGCCGAAAGGCTACTTCAAGAGTACAATCTCCCGCTGCAGGAGGCCCTTGAATGCCAAGAAACCGTGGACGTTGACGACAATACCGCACGGGAAGTGGCACGCCTTCGCCGTGAAATACGGGCGATGGGCCACGTAAATACGGGAGCCATCGAGGAGTTCGAGCGGCTTACGGAACGCTGCGACTTTCTGGCAACCCAACAGGCCGATTTAGAGAAAAGCCGTGAAGGGCTGTTGACCACCATCGCCGAGATAGATGCCAGCACGCGCGACATCTTTCTGCAAACCTTCGAGGCCGTACGCGAAGAGTTCGACCGGCTCTTCAAACGCCTTTTCGGAGGTGGGAGCGCCCGACTGCTGCTTACAAACCCCAATGATCTGCTGGAAACCGGTATCGAGATCATCGCCCAACCCCCCGGCAAAAAGGCGCAAAGCCTTGCCCTTCTCTCCGGCGGAGAGCGGGCGCTGACCGCTATAGCCTTGCTTTTCGCCTTTTTATCCGTACGCCCCAGCCCCTTTGTCATCCTCGACGAGGTAGATGCCCCGCTCGATGGCGCCAATGTGGAGAAGTTTGTTCGGCTTGTGCGCGAATTCAGCGAACGAAGTCAGTTTTTAGTGATCACTCATAACCCCGTCACCATGGAGGCAGCCCCAACCTGGTACGGTGTCACGATGCGCGAACCGGGAGTAAGTAGTATTATAAGCTATCGTGTGCCCCAAATGGAGGAAACCGACCCGAAGGATCTATCGGAGGTGGGAAGTCCGTGATGGAACGCAGAGATTTTCTTAAAAGGCTTCTAGGAGGTGGCATCGCCCTCGCCGCCGGTGGCTGCGCCGCCCCCGTGCCGGGAACAGGAGCGGTTGGGGGTAAAAGCCTCACGGTCACCATGCGTTTCGCCGGCCCCATGAACCCCGCCTTCTACTACTTCTTCCTCATCAATCGCTATGGAGCTACCGGCAGCCTCACCGCTCGCGGGCCGGTGGCCGTCTATGCTCCCGGTCAAGGCGGCCTTGTGGGCTATGGCAACGGCTTCGCCACCGGCTCGCCGGGAAGCCTTGGCAGCCCACCCGACTACGGCCTTACAGACTACGTGCTCTATAACCAGAATCAGCCCGGCAGCATCGGCGTCTACCACTTCCCCGGCGACCCCAATATCCCTAACTCCGCCGTCTACCAGGGCATGCCCGCCCAGTACACCCTGCCCGATCTCACCAATCCGCAAGATATCGCAGGTGCCTCCTCGCTCTCTTTCCGGCTTCAGCTCTCTCAACTTATCACCGACACTTCCGACCCAAACCAAAAGGCGCAGGAGGCGGCAGCCATCCGCTATATCCAGGTGAACATCGTGGCCACAAACTATGTGCCGACCGACCAAAACTTTAGCGGTGTGAAAGAGGTAGATGCCATGGGAAATACACTCGATCCCACCCAAGAGAGCAGTTTCCTCACCATGGACCTAAGCCAAAACCGCACCTACACTTCCCAAGACACCACCACGCTACTCTCCCCGGAGCCGGCCGGCGATGTCTACCCGGCAGGCACCAAAAACGATGCCATAGATATCATCTATTGGTCTATCACGGTAAGTAGCTAAGGGCGGGTGCTCGCCACTGCAGCGCCGGAGGCAATCCTTCCGGCAAAGGGTGCACGTCCGGGTGAAGCGTGTGCGCTAAAATCTCTAGGCTATCCACAAGCCGCGGTCCGGGACGGCTGAAGTAGTGCGAACCGTTGATAATGTACACCTGCCCTGAACGTACACAAGGCAACTCCTGCCAATGGGGTCGGGCCTCTAAAAGGGGCATATCTTGAAGTGTCCGCTCGACGGTGTATCCGCAACAGGCGATCACGAGCACCTCAGGTTGCCAATGGAGCAGCTCCTCCCAATGCATGGTGCGTGAAGGGATACCCGCCTTTCCGATGCCCTCGATGCCTCCGGCAAGCGCAACGAGTTCGGGGCTCCAGTGCCCACAAGTAAAGGGAGGATCGATCCATTCCAGAAGCGTTACGCGCGGTTTATAGGCGATGCGTTCCGTCCGCTCCTTTACCGCCGCCACACGCGCCCTAAGAGAACGGACAAGTCGTTCGGCTGCCTCCTCGTGCTCTGTGGCCTCGCCCACGCTACGGATGGCCTCATACAGGTCTTCTAAACACATCGGCTCCAGGTTCACCACGCGGGGCGCTCCCGGCAGCCGGCACGCTGCCGCACGCACCTCGGCCTCCGCCACGGCACAAACATCGCATAAGGCCTGCGTAATGATAAGGTCGGGACGCAGCTGCTCTAACACCTCCATGTTCAGGGTATAGAGGGCCCTATCGGTTTTAAGGCGCTCTCGCACCAACGCATCTATCTCGGCGCTGGTGGCGTTATGGGGGATGAGTGTTTTGGTGACCTTCGGTAACTGCTGTACAAACGGCGGATAGTCGCACTCATGCGTTACCCCTACTAGCTGATCTCCCAACCCAAGCGCGCAGATGATCTCCGTGGCACTTGGCAACAACGACACGATTCGCATCGGACTACCTCCTCTCCCAATGACTGCAACATTTTACCCACTCTCCTCGCTTCGTTGGGTAAAAGGATGAACAGCTGTCATTTCGAGCCGATGCCACAACTGTCATTTCGAGCCGAAGGCGAGAAATCTTATGTTTCCATTCCCATCCGTTCTAAGGGAAAGGGGTGGGGCTGGTGAGACTGCCAGCTTCACGGTTCTAGAGGCAGTTAGCAAAGCAAGTCAGCCTTGTTCGCCCCCTATCCCGTCCTTTCGTCTTCCAGACAGCAACGCAGCGGTCTTGCAGACAGCAACGCAGCGGCCAGAGAGATGGGCTTTGAAGGAAACGGTTCTGGCCGCTGAGGCGTTTATTGTGTCTTACTATTGAAGAAAGGGGGCGGTTGTGTTGAGTTTCCGAAGGGAAGGTTATCAAAGGAAACCCCTAGTGAACTTATTGGTCTCCCCTCTCACTGATAGGGGGAGGGGAAGGGCGTCGGCCTTGAGGGGCGGGGGGGTGGGGGCTTGAAGAGCTGGTGACACGACTGTCCTTTCCAACCACAGCCGAGATAAACAACTGTCATTTCGAGCCGAAGGCGAGAAATCTTGTGTTTCCATTCCCACCGGTTCTGAGGGGAAGGGGAGAGGCTACAGAGACTGCCAGCTTCACGGTTCTAGAGGCAGTTAGCAAAGCAAGTCAGCCTTGTTCGCCCCCTATCCCATCCTTTCCCCCTATTAGGGAGAAAGGGGGCGGTTGTGTTGAGTTTCCGAAGAGAAGGTTATCCAAGGAAACCCCTAGTGAACTTATCGGTCTCCCCTCTCGCTGATAGGGGGAGGGTTGGGAAGGGGTTTTAAGAGCCGAAGGCTACCGTCCTTTCGACCCGAAGACGAGATAAACAACTGTCATTTCGAGCCGAAGGCGAGAAATCTTAAGTTTCCATTCCCACCGGTTCTGAGGGAAAGGGGTGGGGCTGGTGAGACTGCCAGCTTCACGGTTCTAGAGGAAGTTGGCTAAGCAAGCCTATCTTATTCGCCCCCTATCCCATCCTTTCCGTCCTCGCGGACGGCAACGCAGCGGCCAGAGAGACAGGCGGTGAAGGAAGCGCTTCAGGCCGCTGTGACGCCCACCGCGAGGGGCCTCTCCCTAATGGGGGGTGGGGGCTTGAAGAGCCGGTGACACGACTGTCCTCTCCAACCACAGCCGAGATAAACAACTGTCCTTTCGAGCTGATGCCACAACTGTCATTTCGAGCCGAAGGCGAGAAATCTTAAGTTTCCATTCCCACCGGTTCTGAGGGGAAGGGGAGAGGCTACAGACTGTAGGAGCACGGTGACCGTGCCCCTTTTGCTAATCTCCCCTCCCCCCCCCCAATGGGGGGGTAAGAGGGTGGGGCTGTAGGGGTAACCCTTAGCGAATAGCCCAAAACTTAGGTACATTATCATCAAAGGCCTTAATGCGATGAGGGGTACGTCGTGGAAGATAACGTGCTGTTGCAAGTAGATGACTTGCGTAAAACTTACGACGATGTTACGGCTGTGGACGGAGTCAGCTTTTCCATTAAAAAGGGCGAGATATTCGGCCTACTGGGGCCCAATGGCGCCGGCAAAACCACCATCATCCACATGCTCGCCGGCATCTTGCCCCCCACCTCCGGGCGGATTCTTTTTGAAAGTGTGCCCTACCGATCCACCCCAGAGGAGCGCAGCCGGTTGGGGGTGGTACCGCAGGAGTTAGCCATCTATGCCAAACTCACCGGCAGAGAAAACCTTTTCTTCTTCGGCAGGCTCTACGGTCTGCATGGTTCCATGCTCGCGCACCGCGTGGCCGAAGTGCTTGAACTTGTTGGTCTTTCCGAGCATGCCGACCGCCTTGTGGAGAAGTATTCCGGTGGCATGAAGCGTCGTCTCAATCTAGCCGCAGGGCTGCTGCATGCGCCCCAGCTTCTCCTGCTAGATGAACCCACCGTGGGAGTCGATCCGCAGTCACGCAATCACATCTTTGAGGGAATTCGCGCTCTGAATCGAAACGGGCTTACCATTCTCTACACCAGTCACTACATGGAGGAGGTGCAACTGCTTTGCGATCGCGTAGGTATCATAGACCGCGGCAAGCTTATCGCCTGCGACACCGTGGCCAACCTTATCGCCCGTCAGGGTGGCTCGGCCATCGAGCTGGTGATCGAGGGGAAAGCGGCCGGCCTTGAATCGCTGCCGAGCGACGACGAGCTGACAGCAGCTCTTGCCTCGATCCCCCTTGTGGACACCATTGAGGTAAAGAAAGTCTCGCAGGACGCCCTTAGCCAACACGTCATCACGGTATATAGTGCAAAACCCCATCAGGCTTTACCTGAAATGGTGCGGCTCCTAAATTCCTACTCCCTTCCCATCGTCTCCATCAACATCAAACAACCTACTTTAGAGGACGTTTTTCTTTCGCTTACTGGCAAGCATCTGCGAGATTAGGTACAGATGGGATAGGGGACGAATAAGATAGGCTTGCTTATCAGCCCCCACCCCCCCGCCCCTCCCCCCATTGGGGAGAGGCCCCTCGCCGTGGGCAACTCAGCGGCCACTACAACTTCCATGATCGTCTATCTCACTGGCCGCTGCATCGCCGTGCGCTAGCACCTCCCGAATCGGGGGAAAGGACGGGATAGGGGGCGAACAAGGCTGACTTGCTTTGCTAACTGCCTCTAGAACCGTGAAGCCGGCAGTCTCTGCAGCCCCACCCCTTTCCCTCAGCGGCCTGTGTCGTTCCCTTCATCGTCTATCTCTCTGGCCGCTGCGTTGCTGTCTGCAAGACGAAAGGATAGGGTTAGGGTGGCGTAGGAAGTTGAGCAGGCTGTGGGGTCGGCGGGCGTTGTGTTGGGGGTGGAGTGAGACGCCCTCTCACACCAACACGCACGATCTCCGGTTGCGCTTCATAGTGTGACGGAATCACATCTCGGCTCACCACCTTGCCGTCTATGCGGACGATCTGATACCACACGGTGCGCACATCCGGGCGCCCCTCCTGTTCCACAATCCGACGCCCCGGCGGCAGTTTGGGATCATGAATAATCTCTACGGGTACATCGCCCTCATGAAGGCGTCCGCGCACGAGTTCCACTTTGCGATTCGGATCGACGTGTCCAAAAATATCGAATGTCAGTAAGCCTCTACGCGTCCGACCGATGATGTAGACGGGATAGGGCAAACTGTTCTGGAAGCGCATATCCAGCTCCCCATAGGCGACGGTTGCATCACGACCGGTGGGAATGCCCCCATCGGAAACGGGAAACGAGTGGTGATTGCGAAGCACGGTTTTTAACCCAGCCTTCAGGGCGGCATTGTAAAGGGTGCCGGATACTTGGCAGATTCCACCCCCCACCCCCGGTTGCAACTTTCCGTGAATAATAACAGGCGCCACATCGAAACCGCTGGACAGCACGCGAGGCCCTACGGTTTCGTTAAAGGAAAAGATTTGGCCGGGCAATAACAGGGTTCCATCAATTTTTTCGGTAGCCACCTCGATGTTATGCCCTCGCTTCCCCTCATCATACCAGGTGCTATAAGATGAGAGCTTTCCATTTATGGTGCGCAAGAGGTCATAAGTAATGCGCGGCTGTACCACTTGGGTAGGCAGGTTGAGATCGAGTAGATTGCCAGAGTTTCCTGTTGTTATCGCATCGCTCCCGCCTCTCGTATCTGTGCTTGAAGAAGATAACGTGTTGAACTGCTGCCAAGCGTTGGTTACGATTGGTGCAGCTGCGTCTACATCTATGGCCTGCCCGGGCACCTCATGTTTTAGCCCAAAACCTCCCTTCGGAAGCAACACGATCTTCGCATTGATGGGTGGAACCTGCGTGAGATGCGCCACATGAGTCAGCGCCTCGTGAAGCTGTTTCTGATCGACCGTGATCGTGGGCGTAATAGGGGTGTCCGGTTTGGATGGCCTTACCAGAGCGGCTATTTTAGATAGCCAGCTTGTTTGTCCGGCCTGCTCTGCGGCTTGGAGCGTGGTGTCGACATCAATGCCAAGTCCCAGCGTTCTCGCCCGTATCGAGATCGGGGGGCTGTTGGCTATCCCTTGAGCATGCAGAGTAAAGAGCGTTGCGCACCTATCCTGCGCCCACTGCAGTATCGCGTCCCTCGCCGCCGCCGGCGTCTTGCCGCCAAGGTCTAGCGTAAAGAGATGAACGCCGGGAGCGATAGCATCTTCGGAGTGGAGGCGATGAGAGTACAGAAAAAATAGAGAACTGCCAATTGCCAACAGCGGAAGCGGTAGGAGAAAGAAAAGGCTCAGTAGCCCCTTTCCTTGGCGCCACACGGATATACGTTGCAATAGGTTCCGATCCGAGCGAGACATTACATCAACCTCCAGCTCAATAATTCGGTATTGAAGGCGTTCATGGCTCGTTTCGCTCTCCTTCATGGCAATGGCAGCAGCACGGAGCTACCTCTTGCGGGGCATCGTAAGGCACGTTAGCGGCAGAGAGTTGCCTTTCCATGCGCAGAATAAGCTCCTCAAGCCTCTCATTATGCTGCTCGAGC